>JBBTYM010000083.1:0-3661 GCA_038061765.1 Patescibacteria group bacterium | reverse complement strand
GTAAGATAATTTTTCAACGCATCGGCAAGACGAATTTCCCCATTCTTCGGGTTCAACTTTTCAAGCTCCCTGAATATATCTTTAGTGATGATATATTTCCCCACTACAGCAAGCCGAGAGGGCGCCTTTCCGGGCGCCGGCTTTTCTACGATGTGTTTAATTTCATGTACGCGCTCGCCCACCTTCGTCGTGCTGACGATTCCGTAAAGCGACGTTTCCTCTTGCCTTACTTCCTCGAGCGCCACGATTGGATCGTTGTACTTCTCAAATGTTCCCATCATCTGTTTTAAGCACGGCACTTTGCTATCGACAATATCATCGCCAAATAACACCGCGCACGGCTCATCGCCCACGATATGTGCCGCGGCAAGCAATGCGTCGCCATCTCCTTTTGGTTCTTTTTGACGCACATATACAAAGGAAGCGAGATTTGAAATTTCCCTTATCGCACGGATGAGTTCCTTTTTCCCGCGATTTGCTAACACCTGCTCAAGCTCGTACGCGTAATCGAAGTGATCTTCGATCGCGCGCTTACCTCTTCCGGTGACAAAAATAACCTCAGTGATCCCCGAGGCAACCGCCTCTTCAACCAAGTACTGAATGATCGGCTTATCCACGATCGGAAACATTTCTTTTGGCTGCGCCTTTGTAGCGGGAAGAAATCGCGTACCCAACCCCGCAACAGGAATGATTACTTTTTTTATCATATGGCTTTATTAAGAATCATGGGGCGTGAATTAGGAATCAAGAATTCTTGATTACACACATCACAAAATTTCTAATATCTAATTTCTAATTGATCTAATCAAATCTCAAAGCATGC
This sequence comes from Patescibacteria group bacterium, assembly GCA_038061765.1. Classification (GTDB taxonomy): domain Bacteria; phylum Patescibacteriota; class Minisyncoccia; order GWC2-36-17; family WO2-46-25; genus MEYI01. Next base: position 2,838 of record JBBTYM010000083.1, on the reverse strand, counting down.
CGTTCAATGACTAATTGGGTATTGGAATTTGGGGATTGACTAGAAATTAGGTTAATTAGGAATTAGACATGAGAGACTTCTATTCGTGATTTTTAATTCTTAATTGCAGAAGCTACATGCTCAAGAAACGGGAGATCTCATCTGAAGAAATAGCAAACACATATCCTGAAGAATTCACGGAATTAATGCCGGTGACATCCCCTGCAATATTCACGAGCGGTGTTCCGGTCGCGAGACGGAAATCCTCATATATATTTGTTTCTATCATCTTACCGTCAACACTCTTCACCACGCCTGTATTTATAAAAGGAATCTGGCCCGCGCTCCCGCGCTTCGTGCCGATGCAAAACACCTCGGCGCCCAACTGACCGGCAATATCTTTTGCAAACGACACCACCGGTAAGCCAGATGCATTGACCTTGAGTAGCGCGAGACCGCTCTCTTCCGAAATCCTTACAACTTCCGCTTTCATTTCCTCACTGCCACGCACCACCATCATGGTCGTCTTCTGGTCTACCCCCACCCACTCACGGCGCGTGAGTATCAGGCCGTCCGCGCTCACGATAAAACCGGTGCCGGCGCTTTGCACGGCGCCGCTTACGCTTACTGACTTGACGGCGACCAATGCGGAAATATTTTTATCGTACGCCTTTCGAAATGCGGTATTGCGCTCAACCACCACCTGCTCTGTTTTATTTATGATCACTGTCTGATCCCGCTTCTCGTTAAAAAAAGCCATTTTAGAAAATGGCGCGATTCCCGCAAGGCGCGGCACAACAAACAATACGGACGCAAGTCCGCTCATGCTTGCCACTATAAAGACGAACGAAAAGAAAATTATTTTTTTCATTATTTACGGAAGCCACGACTACGCTATCGCTCCGCTCTTCTACAGAGACGGGAGCCACCGGACGGAAACAAGCACTGCGCCAAACCCCAAAAAAAGCAAACCCACATTGATCGCAAGCGCGCGCTTGGTGAACCGAATGGAAAAATATCGAACGGTCACATCCCACAGTATATAATAGACAAAAAAGAGGAGAAAGTCGATGTTCGCAATATGAAACGGAAGCTTTGTGAATACCGAAAACAGCTCCGCCATAACCACGCCGACGCCGAGCGAAAACGCGAACAATCGCACTCGCAACCACATACCAAGCTCGCACATAACCGTAACCGAATTGAAAAAGATAAGCGCCGTTCCCAGCGCCATCATCACGAGCGCAAAAAATAAGGAAATATGGGAAAACGCGTGCCACGCGAGCACCGCAAAATAAAGAGCGATCACTTCCATAAAGGAAATGAGCACCACGCCGCGAGGACGATGCTCAACTGCAGAACGCATGAACGCGTACCATGCTCCAGCAGCGCACAACGCGATGATATGCGCGGATAAACCGCCCGGAACAAATGAAAGAAGTGCCGCAGAAATACCCCCGTACACGCCCGCAAGCACGGACACGTTAAACCGCCCGGAAAGATACCCCATCGCGGAAAACGCAAACAACGGCAACGCCACAAGCGGAATAACGCTCTCGGGTAACACGGTCGCGCGGAGTTCCGCAACAAGCCAAAAAAGAAATGAGAAGAAAACTATAAGCATTGCGCTAATCTGCTCTCGCCCACAAAAACGATTAATTACTATTTCGCCTCTATCGTCATTGTACCATCCTTGGCGTCAACGAGCACAGATGAGCCGTCTTTGATCTCTCCTTTAAGTATCTTTTCTGAAATAGGATCAAGCACGTGTTGCGCAATAAGGCGCTGAAGCGGACGCGCGCCGAAATGCACGTCTTTGCATGAATCAACCAAAACCTCTTTCGCCTTCTTGCTCACTTTTATTTTGATCTGCCGCTCGGCAAGATTTTCCGCAACTCGCGTAAGATTAATATCCACGATATCCATGAGATCCTCCTTGGTAAGCTGATGGAATACCACGACCTCATCGAGCCGATTAAGGAACTCGGGACGGAAATGTTCTTTGAGCGATGATTTCACCCTATCTGAAATTTCCTCATACGTCAGTCCATGAGCACCCTTCTCGCCGGTAAACCCAAGCGTGCCCGCTTCCGCTATCAGCTCGGAACCGACGTTAGACGTCATCACGATGATCGTGTTTTTAAAATTCACCTTTCTTCCTTTCGCATCCGTCAGCGTCCCTTCATCTAATATTTGTAAAAGCATATGGAACGTTTCGGGATGCGCTTTTTCTATTTCATCGAACAGCACCACGCTATACGGACGGCGACGCACCATTTCCGTAAGCTGACCTCCTTCCTCATACCCGACATACCCCGGCGGGGAGCCGATCATTTTTGCGGCGGAATGCCGCTCCATGTATTCGGACATATCAAGGCGTATCATCGCGTTTTCCGATTGAAACATAAACTCCGCGATCGCTTTTGCGAGCTCCGTTTTCCCAACACCGGTTGGACCAAGAAACATAAACGTACCGATCGGTTTACGCCTATCGGAAATGCCCGCGCGCGAGCGACGGATCGCGTGCGCGACCGCAGTGATCGCCTCGCTCTGCCCCACGACGCGTTGTTTCAGCTCGCTTTCCATATCCAGCAAACGCTTCGCTTCTTCTGCGAGCATCTTTGACACCGGGATACCCGTCCACCGCGACACCACGCCCGCGATATCCTCTTCAGAGACCTCTTCTTTAAGGATGCGCCGCGACTTCTGTATTTGCTTTAATTTTATCTCTTGCGCCGCGATCTTTTTCTCTATGTCAGGAATTTTTCCGTATCGAATTTCCGCAACTTTTTGCAGATCGGCGGCACGCTCTTTTATTTCCGCTTGTTGGCGCAATGCATCCGCTTCTTTTTTAAGCTC
>JBBTYM010000082.1:0-9230 GCA_038061765.1 Patescibacteria group bacterium | reverse complement strand
AAGAGAACTATTTTAAAGATTGAACATAATCCTATGAGAAACACGGCAAAAAGAATCGGATTCGGAATTAGGTATTTACTCGAAAAAATACATCCTAAAAGAATAAATATATGAATATCATCATCAAAACCGCAACGATAAACGCAGTGCTTACCGCGCTGTACGTTTCCACAATCAGCACATTCTTTTTTTATATACCAAAGATATTCGACAACAGTAAACCTGATACGGTGTTTGCACCCATCATGATGCTGTCGTTGCTTGTGTTTTCTGTGGCGCTTGTGGGCGCGCTGATATTTGGCAGACCGATGCTGTGGTATCTGGACGGCAAAAAGAAAGAAGCGATCTCTTTGTTTTTTTACACGCTCGGAGCTTTTCTGATCATTACGATCATTGCGCTCCTTGCACTCTTTCTTGGGCGATAGATCCACGCGACAACATGCTCTTTCAGCAAAAAAGTGCGGTGTTGCGTATATGCGAAAATAGGGAGGATTTACAAGTAATGATAAATGGAGTATCTTATTCTTTTAGCAAATTAAAAAATAAATAAAATAGAAAAGGAGGATTTATGGAAAAGCCAGAAACATGTTTCTTTTGCTATGGAAGGATCAAGAAAAAAGTGATGGCACCGGAGGTCGTGCAAAGCATCGCCGAAGGGAGGGAAACGATAAGCTCCGTGATGGGAGAATACACCGTCCCAAAGGAGGTGTATTGCCAAGGAACGGTCTGTTGGTATCTGCACACCATAACAATGGGCTTGAAAAGAAGAGTTGAGGTCTTTATACAAAAGACCAGAGATGCTCTAAAGACATTGAAATCCTAAAATACCTCCTAAAGAAAAAAACAGCACGAAACCGTGCTGTTTTTTCTATGGGCAGCACCGTAGCGCGGTGGATATCTTTATTGAAGGGGCGGGGGTGCGGTGCTATGCTAAAGGCATGAAAAAACTCTTTTGTATCGCGGGCTTGAGCATGTTTTTTGCCCTTTTTGTGGTGTATGGCGCTTTTGCCGCGCCGCAAGCGAGACAGTATCAGGGGAAAACATATTATACGGTGACCTCCACTGATTCATCAGAGGACACGGGAAATGAGGTGTGCGCGAAGGCGGGAAAGCCGTGTATGGGCTACACCGGTTTTACGAATGATATTTGCACGCAAGCGCACCCGACCGCATCGGTGACGACGACCGTAAACGGAAGCAAAGCGGGGTTTTATTGCGATGGTGCTCCGCAAACGGGGCTTGCATGCGAGAAAGCGAAAAATAACTGCCAGGTGTGCCCTGCGTGTAATGTGAATGCGGAATGTTCCACGGAAATTGGCGGACTCTTTCGCGAAATGTATGTGCAGTGCGGCGCCGATACGGTTTCTGCGACGTACGCCGGTGATGTTGTAAAAACATCTCTCAAGCAACGAGTGATCAATTTGTTTTCAGGATGGGCGCAGAGGATATTTTCTATTTTTAGAATTCAAAGAGTGACGCAGGTGCAGGTGAAAGTTCCCGGCGGTCAATTCGATCAGCGGATCGGCATGCATCCGGGCAAAGTTATTTGCGAGTTTTATCAGGAAACAAAAGCGGGCGACACGGCGAAATCAAACAAAAAATTCGTAACGTGCGGGGCCGTGAATGCGGCGGATACGTTTTGCATGACCACGCTGGGGTCGCGATTTGCGAAAGCGGAGAAGTGCGAAGACAACGGCATTGTGGTGTGTTCAAACCCATGCAATCCTCCGCAGGCACAGCAAAAAATACAGCGATGCGCGTATGACGAGTCGCGTCCGCGCGGCAATCAGGCGGCTCCCATTGAATTTTGCGATGTGTCCGTGACGGAAACACAAGTGAAAGGCACGAAAAAGCTGGGAGAAGTGTGCCAGCATGGCGGGGAGTGTACCACAGGCAACTGCATCGGCATCGGCCCGGATTACGGAAAGGTGTATCAATGTTCATGCGATCCGTTCAAGCTTGATTTCTCGTGCAACACGAAATAGCAATATTTTACTGTCGTAGCGCTCATGCGCGAGCAGGCCCCCACCTCATATAGGTAACGAGGGCTTGCTTTTTTGCCTATAATAGCGCAAACTCCAGCATACTTATTAAATAATGATCATATATGGGACATTTTAAACAAGGGGGCGGTAATGAGCGTTTCGGCAGTGGTAGTGATAGAGGAGGATCAGGATTTGGCGGGCCTTCGCCTCGCCAAAGCGGCTTCGACCGCGCAGGCGGGAGAGATTCCGGACGACCGAGTTTCCCTAAGAAAAGCTGGGGAGAGCGGGGGTCAGGGGATAGAGAGAATGTTATGCATAAAGCGACGTGTAGTGATTGCAACAAGACCTGTGAAGTTCCTTTTCGCCCCGCACAAGGGAAGCCCGTCTACTGCAATGACTGTTTCGGGGGCAAGAGAGGGCAAAGTACGGAGGGATTTGTGAGAAAAGAGTTTAGCAATACGGCTCCCGCAAAAACCACTTTTGAGAGCAATAAAGGGAGTGACGATGTAAAGAGGCAGCTAGAGGCGGTCAATGCAAAGCTTGAGCGACTTATTCAAACAGTGGATACGCTTATCCGCATGAAGTTTGCACAGCAAAAAGAAACAGTAAAGGATGTTCCGGCGGTTGTGCAGAAAGCTCCTGCCGCGCAAGTGCCTGCAAAGAAAGAGGTTGCGGTAAAAGCCGTGGTCAAAAAAACAACAAAGAAAGCGGTCGCCAAGAAAAATAAAAGATAGATCTTCAGGGAAAAATGCACAACAAAAACAACTCGCATGAATGCGGGCTGTTTTTGTTGTAGGCGAGGTGTGGTAGAATAGAAGTATAGAATTAAATAATGCTATGGAAGAGATTTTGTATTTTACGCTTTCGGGCGCGATAGTTGTTCTCGGTGTGTTGTCGGTATTTGCGGCACGAAGCGCGATGCAAAAGGGGTTGACGTATGGCGCAACCGCGGCAGTGGTGTGGACGCTGACAATCTTGGTTTTCGCCCGCGCGTGGCATGCGTTGTACGAAATTTTTGAGCTGGAAGAAACAATGGGAGAGATTCCGGAAATGGCGGAATATATATTATATGTTATTGCATATTCCGTTTTTATTTTTTTGGTCCGGCGCGCGGGTGCAGTGAAAGGGTTTGAAAATAAATAATAAAGGTTCTATGGAAAAGATGCTCTTGTGAGAAACATGAAAACAACATTTAAAAAAAATCCTACCCGTTTTCGCATCGCGCTTCTCATCGGCTTTTCTCTGTTCCTTGTCGTTTTTACAGTACATAGCACCGGAGCGCAAGATGATCATACTGCCAGCGAAGAAGCCAAAGGAAAGATCGTGTGGGAGAAGCTGCGATCCAACGAAACAAATTGTACGCAGTTAGCGGACGGGGATTTCGAAGTGCTCGGTGAGTATTTTATGGGCCAGATGACGGGAACCTCCCACGAAGCGATGAATACGGCAGTGGAACAGATGAAAGGAAAGGAAGGGGAGGAACAGATGCATAGTGCCCTAGGGAAGAGATTGTCCGGCTGTGACCCTTTGGCGGCATTCCCGCCGCAAAACGTTAGTTTTATGCAAGCGATATTGAATATGGATTCAGATCAAGCGGGAGAGGGCGGTATCGGATCTCTTAGTTTGATCGCGCTGGTGTTGTTATGGATATTTGTTATCGGAGGAATCGTTGTTTTGATCAAGCGGCTCATTAAGCGATCCCGCGACGGCTTTTTGCCTGTACACATAGCCGCTTCCGATATTTCAAAAGAGCGATATGGAGGAGGAGAGACCAACAAGCAGGAGCTTGAGAAAAAGGCCCCCCTTCCTCGCTTTCCTTTCCGTGTAAAGATCGGAACGAAGCTTGCGTTTTTCCTGCTCCTTGCGGGTCTTTTCCCGATGGCGGTATTCGGCGTTCTTTATATCCGCAACGAACAGTCCGCTTTGGAAAAAGAGATATTCAATACGCTTGTGCTGTTGGCGGAGTCGAAAGAATTGCGGGTGTTTGAGTACTTCAAAGACATCACTTCGCGGACGCATGATTTTTCTTCAGACGGCTATATACGGGATGAAACAAAACGGCTCATTACCACCGATTCGGTAAAAAGCCAGGAAGCGTTAAGCAGGCATCTTTCGGTGAATAAAAAACCGCTTGATGACAAGCTCGCGGGCATTTCGATTCTTGATAAGGATGGCACGATTATCGCTTCGACCGACCAAAATGAGATCGGCAAGAACGAGTCAGATGATATCTATTTCAAAGAAGGAAAAGAATCCTCAACATTAGTGCGCACCGATCCGGGCGATGTTCATTTTGGTATCGTTTCTCCGTTTATCGTTGCGGTACCGCTTACCGATAAGGACACCCACGAATTTCTGGGCGTTTTGGTGAACGCATTTGATTCTCATAAGCTGGAGAGCGTTCTTTCGTCGAATTTTATTACACGGCAGAGCGCGGCGCTCGAGGCGATCGTCGGCAAGAACCCGGAAACGCTTCATGTGTACATTGTCGATCATGAAAAAAACGTGATCCTGCATCCGATCCGGAAAGAGATCGATCCTGTGCATGATGTAGGAGTGAGCACATTGCCCGTGCGTGAATGCATGGAAAAAGGGAAAGAGGTCGTCGGTTCGTATATTGATCATAGCGGAGCAGAAGTGTTGGGCGCTTCAATGTGTTTGGTGGAGGAAGGAATGGTGCTTGTTGTTGACATAGACAAGCGGACAGCGCTGTTGCCTGTCGAGCAGGCGCGTATGCGATTTTACGGCATTATTACCGTACTCGGCGCGCTCATTGTCGCGATCTCATTTCTCATCGCGCGCATGCTTACCAAGCCCATCAAGGCATTGCGGGAAAGCGCGGAAATAGTACGAACAGGTAACTTGCATTATCGCGCGAAAGTCGCCACAACAGGGGATGAGATCGAGGAGCTCGGGCATGCGTTCAATGCGATGACCGCATCGCTTGAAGAGCGCCAGAGGTGGGTTGAAGAAGAAAAAAAGAAACTCGCGGTCCTGCTTGAAAACCTGCCGCTGGGCGTGCTTATGTTGCGGGCGCCGCGCGGGGAGATCATCGCGCTCAACGGGCGTGGCGCTGCATTGCTCGGAAACGATTTTGAAAACGACCCGCAGCGGTGGGAGCGGATAAACAAAGAAGATGGCGAGCGATATCCTTTCGAGGAACTTCCGGTGAATGTTGCGTTGCATACCGGACACTCGATAACGAAAAATGATCTGTATATGGAAGAAGTAGGAGGAAGGACGCTCGCGCTCCGCATGGCGGCGGTGCCGGTACGGGACGACGCGGGCACGCTTCGGTTCGTCGCGGTGGTATTTGACGATGTGACGAAGGAAAAAGAGATCGATCGCTCAAAAACCGAATTTGTGTCGCTCGCCTCGCATCAGTTGCGCACGCCGCTTTCAAGTATCAATTGGTACAGCGAGATGCTTCTTGACGGCGACGCGGGAAAGATCACAAAAGAGCAGAAAAAATACTTGCAGGAGATCTACCGGGGCAATAAACGCATGGTGGAACTCGTTGACGCGCTTTTGAATGTGTCGCGCATTGAAATGGGTACGTTCATGGTAGAGCCGGTGCCGATGAACGTGGTCGCGGCCGCTACATCGATACTTGCAGACCTCAAGAAGGTGATTAAAAAGAAAAAACTTGTTGTGAAAGAGGTATATGCGAAGGATATTCCGCAGATCATGGCGGATCCGAAGCTTATGCGTGTTATTTTCCAAAATGTGCTTTCAAACGCGGTGAAGTATACGCCGGAAGAAGGAAACGTATCGCTTGCACTCGAAGTGCTCAAGAAAGGGCAGCTGGTAGACGGTAGAAAAGTAAGCCGTGAGATGTTGTTGATCACCGTCGCCGACACCGGATACGGCATTCCCAAAGGACAACAAGACAGAGTATTTACCAAGATGTTCCGCGCGGACAATGTGCGCGAGCGCGATCCGGAAGGGACGGGCCTCGGGCTTTATTTGGTGAAATCTATCGTAGAGCATGTGAGCGGAAACATCTGGTTTGAGTCGGAAGAGGGGAAGGGATCGACGTTTTATATCACCTTGCCGCTCGAAGGAATGAAAAAGAAGGAAGGTGCGCGGCGGCTTGGCTAATGTGGTACGATGGTGTATACTGGCAGAGCGCTATACCATATAAATAACACACTATGACACAGACATCGCATACCATTTTGATCGTAGAGGACGAACCATCGCTGTCGGAAGCGCTGAAAGATAAATTTACGCGCGAAGGGTTTCATGCGCTTACGGCGCGCAACGGAGAAGAAGGGTTAAAGATCGCACAGGAGAAGGTCCCTTCGGTCATTTTGCTTGATATCGTTATGCCGAAAATGGATGGCGTTACCGTATTTAAAAAACTGCAGGAGAGCCAAGACACCGCGAATATCCCGGTTATTTTCCTTACCAATTTAAGCAACGCGGAGCAGGTGGCAGAAGAGCTTGGGGCGGGGAATTATCAGTATCTCGTGAAGTCCGATTGGGATATGAAAGATGTTGTGGCAAAAGTGCGCTCTACCATACAGGAGAAACATGGCGTTGCGTGGGCAGTGGAAGAGTAATATTTCGATATTAAAAAATAAACCACCGCATTTGATGCGGTGATTTATTTTTTAAGCGGCAGGAAAATACTAAAGCTTCGCGTCTATGCCGCTTTCTGTTTTGTCGTCAGAGGTAGCTGATTTGCCGCATGCTTTGCTGTCGGTGCGGAATTGCTTCCACGCCGCGAGTCGCGCATCGCGGAATGTTGCGCGCGCCGATTTTATTGCATCGCCGTATGTTTTCCATGCGGCTTTGAGCGCCGCACGCCGTGCGGTGCGGTCGGTGATATCCCACGCCGCAAGAAGCGCGGTCTTGCGCGCGGTGAGCGCTGTTTTTGCCGAATCATGGAGCGTATCAAATGCCGCAATGATCGCGGTGTCGCGCTTTTCAACCGCGCTTTTTATGCACGCAACATCAAGCGAAGACAGTACCGCTGGCTTTACCCGTTCCTTCGTGGAGGTTGCGTTTGTAGAGGTTGCGCCATTCGTTGCAAGCACAGGAAATGCCGCGAGCGTAAGCAGTGCGATAAATAACGAAATGCCGATAAATTTTTGTGTCATATATAAAAATGTTAGCAATATAAAAGAATCGACCTTCTGATGCTTATTTTATAACTGTGTTTGTTGGGTAGCAAGGAGGAATTTTGACTTTAGCGCTCCGCCTCAAGTATAATGCAGGAGTTATTGTTAACTATTTTTATTATGCCTACTGTTACTTTGTATACGACCCCAACGTGCGCGTACTGCCACATGGCGAAGGACTACTTCAAAGAGCACAATATCGCGTACGAAGAAAAGGATGTCACGGTTGATATTCCCGCACAGGAGGCAATGATCGAGAAATCTGGCCAAATGGGCGTTCCGGTAATCGACGTAGGCGGAGAGATCGTCATTGGGTTTGACAGAGTCCGCTTGGGAGAGCTTTTGGGGGTAAAATAACTGTTCTTTTAGGGGATAATTCCGTTGACCCCTTTTTGTATTTGGTGTATTATAGGGGGACATTTAGCTTTCGATAAAATGACCATATGAAAAGGCCTTATTTTCGTTTTGTGAGTGTTCTTTTGGTAGCAGTTTTCATTACGGGGTTTTTTGGGTTCGTGTCTGCTGAGACGGACGAAACAAACCTTCCACAAAGGAAAATAGTCGTATTTAAAGACGGCGTTTCCGATATCGAGAAAGGGAGAATTATCAGCGCATCGCGCGGCGCGAAGGCGCGAAAATTGCGCCATGGCAACGCTTTAGTCGCGTATGCGGATAATGCGGCAGAAACAAAATTACTCAAAAATACAAAGGTGGTGCGCGTGGAAGACGATGTAGTGGTAGAGGCGCTTGAAAGCGGGGCAGAGGCGACCGCTCAAAGAACAAAGCCGTCTGCGACACAGCCCGCACAGGTACTTCCGTGGGGTATTGATCGTATTGACGCGGATCGCGTCTGGAAACTCGGCCAAACGGGAGGCGGCATCAACATCGGCATCATCGATACCGGCATCAGTACGACGCACCCTGATCTCGCGGGCAACATCAAGGGTGGTGTGAGCGAGGTGGCGTATACGTTCAGCTGGAACGATGATAACGGGCACGGTTCGCATGTTGCGGGCGTTGTAGCCGCACTTAATAATACTGTTGGCGTGGTCGGCGGTGTTTCTTCGGCAAATCTGTACTCAATCAAGGTACTTGATAGAAATGGCTCGGGATATCTGTCAGACGTGATCGACGGCATCGATTGGGCGGTTGCAAATGGCATGCAGGTAGTGAATATAAGCTTGGGAACGACCGCAGACGTGCAATCATTGCATGACGCGGTGATTCGCGCGCATAACGCAGGGGTAGTGGTGGTTGCGGCGGCAGGAAACAGCGGCGGCAGTGTTATCTATCCCGCGGCGTATTCTGAAGCGATTGCGGTTGCGGCAACGGATTTTTCAAATAGCGCACCGTATTGGTCCTCGCGCGGGCCGGAAGTGGACCTTGCGGCGCCCGGCGTGAATATTTACTCGACATATAAAGGAACAAAATATGCGACGCTTTCCGGCACGTCGATGGCGTCTCCGCATGTTGCGTCAGCGGCGGCATTTGTGTTGAACCGCGCGACCGATACCACGTTCGATGGACTCGGCAGTTGCGTGAGCGAGTTTGATATCAATTGCAACAATGCGTGGGACCCGAAAGAGGTGCAGGCAAAACTTGAAGCAACCGCAAGCGATCTTGGCGTTGCAGGAAAGGATGATATGTACGGATACGGACTGGTGAGCGCGTATGCCGCTTTCACGAATTAATTACACTTATTAACTAAAAAGACACATGGACAACGAGACACAGCCGACTGTACCGGTTTCTCCCGAGACCGAAAAAGCATCATTCATTAAAAAAGAAGCGAACGCATGGTCCGTTCCTGTCGCGATCATTGCGGCGGGCATCATCGTTGCACTCGCAATTTTTTACAGTGGCTCTGCCGAACGAAAGGCGGCGGCCCCTGATCTCGGAAAGAAAGCGGGGATCACTGAACCGGCAACTGCGCCCGGACAGCAAGCGCCTGCAGAGATCACGCTCAAAGCTGTGTCTGCCGATGACCATATTTTTGGCGACGCGAACGCGCCGGTGAAAGTGGTAGAATATTCCGATCTCGAATGTCCATTCTGTAAGCGGTTCCACGCGACGATGCAGCAGGTGGTTGGCTCGTATGGAGGAAAGGTGGCGTGGGTAT
>JBBTYM010000081.1:0-1632 GCA_038061765.1 Patescibacteria group bacterium | reverse complement strand
GCCCGTGCCCCGTAAGTTCGTCCAGTCGGTGCCGATGCCGCCCGACCATTTTGAGAGCTGGGCGTTATCTGCAAAACATTTGAAAATATGCGCGAGGTCATCCTCTACCGTATTCACGTAACACGAGCTCATCTGTGAATGCGGTGTGCCGGAATGAAACAAGGTTGGCGTGGACGGCACGAAATGGAGCGTCGACATGACCTCGTAAAACTCTATCGCTTTTTTTTCTTTTTCTTTTTCGTTTTGCGCGATGCCCATCGCCACGCGCATCCAAAACGCCTGCGGTGCTTCGAATATCCTCCCGGTCTTTGCATCGCGCGCGAAATAGCGGTCGGCGAGCGTTTGCATGCCCAGGTAATTGAACAAAAGATCCCGCTCCGGCTTCATCGCTTGCGCGAGTAAATCAAGATCGAACTCCGCAAGCACGGGCGCAAGCACAGCGGCTGTTATCGCGTCGTGTATATTGCGCGCAAATGCCGCGCGATATGCTTTCGTGATGTCATGAAGGTCAACATCATTACCCATTACTTCTTTATATAAGCCGTGCAACACGAGCCGAGACGCGATGAATGAATACGCCGGGTCCTGCTCGATGAACGAGCGCACGGTCATCACCATTACCTTACGGATGTCTTTCGTGGTGATCGCGTCATACAAACCGCCTCTGCACTGAAGCGTAAGCGCATCGATGTTCACCTCTTTTTCATATCCACTTGCTGCCGCTTGCAATGCGGTGCGTATCTTTTTCTCGTCAAACTTTTCTTTCGCGCCTGACCGTTTGATGACAAAAAGATCCTGCGCTTCTATTTTTTCAAGTAGTTTGTTTTTTTGTTCAAATCGTTCGCGTTCGCGTTCTTTCCGATATAAAATATATGCTTTCGCCGCATCGAACCACCCGCGCGCCATAAGCTCCTTTTCTACGATATCCTGTATCTGTTCCACCTGTGGCACGCCACCGGACCCCACGAGCATTTCTGCATTGCACACCACCTCTGCGGTCGCGGCTGCAAGTTCTTCTGTGGCGTGCGGCGTATGCGTTACACTCAGCGCCTTGCCCATCGCACTGCTTATTTTTCCTGCATCAAATGCAACAATATCGCCGCTCCTCTTTTTGATCTGCGTGATAGGCATACCGGTAACGCTAAATGATAATAATAAGTAATACTAATAATATCACGCGCTCGTATGTCGAGGCAACTGTGAACAACAGCATACGCGACGCGGGGAAAATAAAAGCCCATTTGCGGTGCGCATGGGCTTTGTAATGCATAGAACCACGCACTTACATCTTTTTTCTCCTGATAAATGCGGGGATGTCCCATCCGTCGTCGGCGATCTTGGTGACTTCGGGCGCAAATGTGGTCTTTGCTTTCTGTTCCGGCTTCTTTTCTGCGGGCGGTATGCCGCTGGTCACCGGCACATGCCGTACCAACACCTCTTTCTCCTCGGGTTTTTTAAACACGGTCTCTGCGGGGGTAACGGAAGTCATCCGTTGCTGTTCTTTTTTCTGCGAGAGGCCTCCATGTCCCCTACCGTCGCCAAACCCTGCCGCGATCACCGTAATCTTAAGCTCTCCTTTTTTAAGCCGAGGGTCGTTCACCGCGCCAAAAATGATCCGCGCATCGGAATCAA
>JBBTYM010000080.1:0-5006 GCA_038061765.1 Patescibacteria group bacterium | reverse complement strand
CAATATTTTGACTGCGGCTTTGCAATAATTTCTTGATGTATACGCCGTATACGCCTTCAAAATTCTTGCTTCGCCTCGTCTAAAATCTTGAAATCTCGCTACGAAAATTATTAAGCAACAGGTCTACGAACTATGAAACGATTCTTCGATCAGTCGAAAAAACTCCTCCTCGTTATCGGCGACGTCGTCGTACTCTATCTCGCGCTCTATCTCGCGCTGGTGATACGATATGGCGGATCATTCTCTCATGATATTTGGAACGACCACTTTTTTCCGTTTACGATCTCCTTTGTAATGTGGATCGTCATATTCCATATCGCCGGTCTCTATGAGCGCCGCACCGCGACCAATAGCTATGCGTTTTATTCATCGGTCGTCACCACCGTAACCACCGCGCTCATCGCAACAGTCGTATTATTCTATCTTATACCTGCATTCGTTATTACGCCAAAAACCAATCTCATCGCGATGGGAGCAATCTTTTTCGTCCTTTTTCTCGCGTGGCGACACGGTTATAACATACTGCTCCGGTCACCGCATCTTCTGCATCCTACCATGTTTATAGGGTCAAATAAAGAGATGCGCGGCATCATTGAACATATCCGCGCGCACCCGCAACTCGGGTATCATGCCGCGCTGACCATGGAGCATCCCCGCGACGCGCAAGAGCTTATTGGCCGCATACAAGAACACGACATCGACACGCTCGTGTATGCCGAATACGGAGCAGAAAACACCGAGGCAGAAAGCATGTCAAAAATACTTTACGCATTATTACCGCTCGGCATCACCATCATCGACCTCCCGACATTCTACGCGCGGGTCACCAACAAAATACCTGTTTCCATCATCGGCGAAGCGTGGTTTTTTGAGAATCTCATCGAATCGGAAAAAGGGGGGTTTGAAATAGAGAAACGCGCGTTCGATGCCGCGTGCGCGCTCATCGGAAGCATCATCACGCTCCCCTTTCTCCCGCTCATCGCGCTCTGTATCCGCCTCGACAGTGCGGGGCCTGTTTTTTACACGCAACTGCGCGCAGGGAAAAACGGGATGCCGTTCCGCCTTTTAAAATTCAGAACGATGGTAGAGAACGCGGAACATAGCGGCGTCCAATGGACGCAAGCAAAGGACGCGCGCATCACAAGGGTAGGAAACTTCCTGCGCAGAACGCGCAACGAAGAACTCCCCCAGCTATGGAACGTGCTCACGGGAGATATGAGCTTCGTAGGGCCCAGGCCCGAGCGGCCGGAGTTTGTCGCCAAGCTCGAACAAGAGATACCCTATTATCAGATGCGGCATCTCGTCAAACCGGGACTCACCGGATGGGCGCAGATCCATCAACCGCTGGGCGGCGCGTCGGTCGCAGACAGCA
Source organism: Patescibacteria group bacterium (assembly GCA_038061765.1). Lineage (GTDB taxonomy): Bacteria > Patescibacteriota > Minisyncoccia > GWC2-36-17 > WO2-46-25 > MEYI01. The sequence goes on along the minus strand of JBBTYM010000080.1, from coordinate 3,634 downwards.
TCGAAAAACTGCAATACGATCTTTACTACATCAAAAACCGAAGCTTCATCATCGACCTCGACATCCTCGCAAAAACTGTCCTCGTGGTTTTGCGCAGAGAAGGACGGTAGATGTATCATGAGCATCCCGCCCTCCATCCATGAACAATGAATTATTTTTTATCTTAACGGAAGAGCAGCCCTTCATTATTTTTTGTAAAAGGGCGTGAGCGGATTAAAAATAATCCATTGTTCATGGATGGAGGACCTCATCACAGTACATAAACATAAAACAAACACCGCGCTTCGAGCGCGGTGTTTGTTTTATGTTAGTTATTCTTTTTCGGAGGGTCGATGGGTCTTAAGAAACTTCCCTACTATCTCCACGATCTCAAGTAGCGGGTGCTGTGCCTTCACATAATAATCAACTGCTCCCAGTTTAAACGCATCCTTGATGTCTTCGTCGGCCCCGAGATTGGACAGCACGATGACCGGGACATGCGAGACATCGGGGTCTTTTTTTATTTGCTCCAAAACCTTAAATCCGTTTATTTTCGGCAATATCAGATCGAGCAAAATAAGGTCGGGACTCATTTCTTTTGCCAGCACGACCGCCTCTTCGCCGTCATACGCGAATTTAACCGTATGGTCCGCCTTTTTAAGCGCTCTCCCAAGAATATCTGACAACGGTCTTTCATCTTCTACAACAAGGATCTTTGCCATATGCCTGTTTTATAATAATATATGCTGTATGAAGTTTATCGCATAACCCGCCTTCGCACAAGGCAGTCCGTGCTCGCCTTTATTTCCCATTCCCGATATTTTTGATCTCTTTGAGAATATATTTTTCCATTTTTTGCACGTTTTCATTCACCCTATCGATGATGAATTTTTTCTCCGTTTCGTTCATCGCATCAAAATTCTTCGTCAATTTTTCAAGATCAGTATTCATCAGCGCATACAGGTGCTCCTGATCCCTGCTCGTCATCGCGACATCGGTGCGAAGTATCCTCTGTCGTTCTCTGAAATACCAATATCCCGCGCCGGCACCGGCACATAAGATAATAAGTAAAACGAGGGCGCTTCCTGTCGCCCCGACCTCAAGAGCTCCTATGGTAATGATCGGCCTGCTTTTCACCGTGATGATAGGATCCGCCTGAACCATTAAACTGAGCGCGCCGCGCGCATCTTTTGTTTGCGCAAACACCGCGTACGCGCCCACACCGAGCGGTTCGCCGAACGAGAGATCCCAATTGCCATTACTATCCGCCAGCGCACTATGTTCAGAGATCAACTCCCCGCTCGCTTTCATTAACGAGACGCGTACATCGATGTTTGGCAAGGCAGTACCCTTTACCGTGATCCCTTCTTCTGCTCCAAAAAACATTTTCTCGGTGACAAATGTAATGACCGGAGACGCTATGGGGATCGTGATAAGATCAACATTTGCGGAAGTGCCATTCCCCGCAAAATCTATCGCGCGAACAGAAACTTTCCGCGCTCCAGGTTGCTGTAAAGGCAATTGTAATTTCCCGCTTTTCCATTCGAACGCCTCGGCATCGCCTATCTTTATCAAATAGTGCTTGATGCCCGAAAGCGCGTCGTTTGTTTCGAATTGAAATATCGGCGCCGGATCATCCGTTTGAAATCCGCTCAAGGACTCTATGATAAAAGGAGTCGGTGGCGCAGTGTCGATCGCCAACCGATAATGCGTAGCGGGACCCCAGCCGATCGCGTTTCTGAATCGCACATGCAAATATGAAACGCCTTCCGGAACACTGTCGAATATCTTATTGTCGAACAATCGTTCACTTTTTTGCGGCGTGAAATTTGGATTTACATTAATGGCCGTTGCAACATCGGTGATGTCGAGCGGTAACGCCCACGTGGCGTTAAATGGCGTTGCGATGTTGTACCAATTATCCGGGCTCGGATATAACGGCACGGACACATGCGGAACTTCAGGAAGCCCCTTTGCCGGCTCCGGCACGCGCTCGATAATAACCGGGGGCGGGATAGGTTCTCCCGGTAACGGGAGCGCCTGCTGGGTACTTGTGGCCGTTTCTGAAACCGATGGCAAAGGAGGAATAACGGCAGACACTGAAACCCGATGATTCGCTCCCGTTGCCCCGGTGAGAACATTCGTGCCTGTTCCGTCATCGATCGTGATAGCGCCGTTATCTAAAGAAATGGGCGCTTCTCCTACCGACTTTGCGATAAACTCGATGGTGAGCGCGTGGAGCGACGCACCAGAAACGCCGTTCACGGTACCGCCGATAAAATCAATAGTACCGTTCTCATTTGAAAATAACGGCGCTTCGGGCCAAAATCCAAAAACAGAATTTGAAGTATCGATGGACCGCACCTCAAGAATGGTTGCCGGGAATGTCACCCGCGCTTGAGCGGCATTAATACTGTCGCCTTGGCTGTCTATCTTTACACTGATAGAAAATGCTTCCTGTAACGCATGCGTGCCGCTTTGTGGCGCAGCAAACAACAGTGCCGCGGAAGCGCTCGTACTGAAAAGAAACAGCGAGAACATGGCTACGGCAAAAATAAATACTCCGCTTATTTTTTTCATAGGTATCTTTTCAAGTATATGCGTTACTTTTATATTCTATTAGTATACCAGAAACGGAAACGGCACAGAACCGCGTTATCCCCGATTATCTCTTTTTGAAACTGCTCAAAAATACGCTCAGGTCGAAAATGGTGATTTTCCCGTCATTGTTAAAGTCGATCTTTTTCTTTTTCACTTCTTCCCGCGAAGACCAACTGCTTAAAAATATACTCCAATCACTGATGGTCAATTTTCCGTCGTTATTGAGGTCCGCGTGCACCGCGAACGGCTCCGCGATCTGGAATGCCTTCAGTAAGGAATAGTCGCTCGTCCGCGACAGCGCTGTCATTTGCAGGGAGCGCGCTGTATGATCGCCGCGCGCGAGCGCGGAGAGCGGAGCGGAAAGCGTATAATATCCGGACGCGGTTGTCGGCACGGTTCCCGCAATTTTTCCGTCAATCTCCACTTGCACTTTATTGCCTGGCGTCGCGTAGCCGGAGATGCGTAATTTCTCCGTATTACCAAGCGCCCGCTTATGCAACGTTATTGTTGGCGCGATCAGAACATCAATAAGCCCGCCTTTCTCATATAATTCCGTAAGGAACGTCTTGCTTGGTGAAATATTCCCTTCTTTGTCATACGCGATAACGCTGAACAGATGCCTTTCTTCGACGCTCATAAGACGAAATGATGTCGCAAACCGTCCCGCGAGGTCGCTTACCAGTTGTGAGAATGGCGCACCATTGTCATACAAAAATACTTTTCCGTCCGGATACGCGAACCCATCAAAGCGAAACAAAATACCGGGCTCTTTGCGCGCCGTGGGAGGTGTTACGAGCACAGACACCGAGCCACTTCCCGAACCTCCAACGCCGGTGCATTCAAGTGTGTATGTCCCGGATATGCCAGGCGTTACTGTTTCATTTCCGGAAATTGCTTTTGCCCCCGACCATGCGCCGCTTGCCGTACATGCGGTCGTGTTTTCCGTTGACCAATTTATAATAGATGATTCTCCGGTAAAAATAGATAGTGGATTTGCCGTGATAGTGACTACCGGCAACGCTGTATATGTATATCCGCTCACCAGGGTATCTGA
>JBBTYM010000079.1:0-11748 GCA_038061765.1 Patescibacteria group bacterium | reverse complement strand
TACACGATCACAGGGGGCCAACACCAAGAACTTCGCGAACTGGGATATGCGCTTTACGACTGTTTGCTGGGATTGTCGCATATTGCGGTGATCACCTACGATCAGAAGCTGAACTACGACGGAGCGTGGCTTTTCGCGCGCAAAGTGTTTTCAACGGGAGTGCCGAAGATCTACCACGAGCTCCAAGGGGCGTATATCAGGCATATTCCCAGGTTGCTCAAGGTAGATTTGATGGTTGATCAAAGCGGTGATTTTAAAATCGCCGAAATTGATGGCCACAACAAGCACGGACTCGGATATTCGACGCTCGGTTTGCGTTTTCGAGAGGCGCTTTATCCTCACGCGCAAGCACTTCCGGGTACAGTGAAAACTCTCGCCGAAGAAGTGAGGCGGTTAGGGCATACTGAGATCAAACTACTCTATGCCGATCAGGAGCGATTCTACGTGCCTGAATTCGAGGTTGCAAAACAAGAATTCGCCAAACACGGAATCAACTGTGTAGTGGTTTCAGAAATGAACACGAGTGAGGCATTTCTCGAAAGTGGGATGCTTCTTGATCTGCCATTTCTGTATCACAAGAAAGAGTTCTACGAAACAATCGTGTCTGCTTACAAAAATGGCAAGGTGGAGTTTATCATTCCGCCAAAACCATTTCTGGGAGCGAAGGGTGTTTTGGCCTTGCTTCGAAATGACGGAGGAAATGAGCATCTCGAATCATTGCTCTGTTCCTTCATCAAGAAACAGTCCCTTGATCTGGTGAGAAGATACATTCCTGAAACTCTACTTGTTGGCAAACAAGCAGAGGGGATTGATTCCGTAAAAGAACGCGTATCTCGGAAGAGATTTGTTCTCAAGGAGTCAATTTCAAGCGGGATGAAAGGGACTGTATTCTCTGACGACGCGCGCTTCGATGCCGTGCTCGAACGTGCTTGTGCAACAAACATGAACTGGATTCTGCAAGAAGAAGTGGTTAATCAGCCGCAATCGTTTTCCTGGTTTGAAAGCGTGGACTGGGACGATCACAGGATAAAGACCGCTGATGACTGGTTCATGCGAGTAACCGTGCAGTATGTAAACCGAAAACTCGGAGATGTGCTTGTCACCGCGCGTCGCGATAAAGCGGTGCATGGCGGGAAGGACTGTCTTCAGATCGGGACAATTGTTCTTTGATCGATCAGGAGCCAACAGAAATGTTGGCTCCTTTTTATGTACCGTCAAACAAGACATCTTCAGTGTTTGTTTGTTTTTTTAAAATCAAGGTACTATGCGCATAGAGTAATAATGGTTTAAATAAGAAGTGAGGAAGCATACGGTTTTTTTGTTTGAATCCTGCAAGATCATATCGGACAAGTAGCTAAGTATTCAGTCGGTGTTTTCCCTCCGATTCCAAAGTGTTCCCGCTCCGTATTGTAGCGAAGCATATGCGCTTCATGCTTCCGTTTAAGTTCGGGAATCGTGTGGAAGCGTACGTCGTTCCAGAATTCCTCGCGATCGGTCCGATGACTCCGCTCGACCTTGCCGTTCTGCGCGGGCTTTCCCGGATCGATGAGAAAGTGTGCAATACTCCTTTCCATGCATGCGCAATCAAACGCATGGAGCCGTGGATGCGCGGGATCGGCGCTCTTTTGGTATCCCGTGTAATAGTTGGTGAAGATGGAGCCGTTATCCGTCTGTATTCCTCGGATGTGAAAAGGCGCAGCGCGCACGAGTTTTTCGAGAAACAGCACAGCGGTGCGGTTGGATTGTTCGGTAGTGACCCATGCATAGCGCCAGCGCGACGCGCAATCAATGGCGGTGAACTAATAGAGCCAGTTTCTCTTGTATTTTCTTGCATAGACGGTATCGATCTGGACGAGTTCGCCGGGAGTTGTTGCCGCGGGAATCGGTCTCGGATTCTTGCGGACGCGTCTTTTCGCGGCAATCAACCCTTCCCGCCGCAATACCTTGTGCACGGTACGCCATGGCATCACAATGCCGTGGCGCTTCTTAAGGCGCAGGGCGATGCGTTCCGCGCCCGGCATGGGTGACTCGGCGCGGAGAGCCCTGATGAGCTTTACCCGATCGTGTGGCGTTGTATGCGGGTAGGTATGGTGCGCGCGCGATTGTTCCCTCAGACCCGCAAGGCCGTTATGCTCCCATGCACGCTTCCAGAGATACAGCGTGCTTCGCGCGAATCCTGACCGCCGGGCAAGCCCGGTCATGGTCAAGCCGCCTTCAAGATGGAGCTTCAGCCACCGCTCCCGCTCGGAGGCAATCAAATCCTGTAGGTTGTGTGTCATATCTCTCATTATCGCAGAGTGTCCGATATGATCGTACAGGATACCTGTTGGTCTTGACGATGAGCAGTAAATGTGTTACACTTGCTCCGTTATTGAAAATCTAAAAATCGATAATCTCTGCCACGAGGGATTCGTGGTAACCAGTACCTTAAGGAGGACAGTGTTATGATCGAGGAAAAAGGCGAGATTCCCTTCATCAACGCGGATGGCGCCAATATTCCAGTGGACGTCTGTCTCATCGAAACCGAGAACGACGAAACTGGCGCAAAGGATGGTACATGAACACTTCGTGCGGCAAACTACATGCCCCGCAAGTGTGCAGTTGTAGAAGGTTCGTATGAGGCGGTTTCTGACAAAAAGGAGGAACTTGTAGAGCTCATCCAGCGGCATATTCTCCCTCTCTACGAAGCCGCGGTCAAGAAACTCCAGACCATCTGCGATGGTGGTGCGCAAGACCTCTACTACTGGGATATGGATTGACCGGGACCTGTCAGCATCCATGCCTTCGTTGTCCATGAGCCCCTTTGCGAATTTATTTTCGTGAAAGGGCTTTTACTTTTTAGAATTCTTGCGATGCGCGAGATATTCCAATGCGAGGGGAATAAGGGAAACGAATATGATAAGTAAAACGATAGGCACAAGGTAGCGTTCGAGACCGGGAATTAAGCTGCCAAGATAGTACGCGATGCTCGTAACACCAAGCCCCCAGAGCGCGCCACCAATGATGTTATAGGTGATGAACGTTTTGTATTTCATGTGCCCGACGCCGGCGAATATCGGCGCGAAAGTACGCACGATAGGCACGAAACGGGCGAGGATGATCGTTTTGGTGCCGTATTTTTCATAAAAGACCCGCGTGCGCTCGATATTTTTTTTGTTGAAGAACAGGGAATTTTCTTTCGTGAATATCGCGGGACCGACCATGCGTCCGAACGTGTATCCAACCGTGTCGCCAAGCACTGCGCCGGCAAACACCAGTGGCGCAAGAATATAAAAATCAAGAAGCCCCTGCGATGCTAAAATGCCCGCGGTAAAAAGCAAGCTTTCTCCGGGAAAAAAGAATCCGAAAAAAAGACCCGACTCGGCAAACACCATGCCGAATATCCCTACGTACCCTGCTGTTTTTACGAGCTCGACAATATCAAACATATTTCCTTGAGCTGATTAATTTTCTCATCTCTTCTGCGATAATGATGGAAGATGCGACCGCAATGGCGAGAACCCAATCATACCATGAAAGCGGCACGGTGCGCAGTATGGCGTGCATAAAAGGCGCATACACCGCCATGATCTGAAGGCCTATCACAATCAGTGTCGCCCCAACCAAATACATATTAGAGAACGGGTTCATTCTAAAAATCGATCTGTCTTCGGATCGGCAGTTCCATGCGTTGAACCACTGGAACACGGCGAGCGCGGTAAGCGTGATGGTCATCGCTTTGGCAATGTCGTGCGTATAATATTCATTGAATAAAAAAAGCGAGCCGACCATCATCGGGATCGCCATCACGAACATCCGCTTTACCATCAGCGCATCGACGAGATATTTTTTCGGGTGCTCGAATGTGCCGCTCAAAAGCCCTTTCTCTTTCGGATCCATGGCGAGCGTAACATCAAGAAAGCCGTCAGTAACGAGATTCAACCACAAGATCTGCGCGCCGAGGATGGGAAGCGGAAGGCCGATAATAAGCGCGCCCGCGATAGTGAGCACCTCGCCTAAACTGGTTGAAAAAAGGTATAAGATCACTTTTTTAATGGTCTTATAAATAGCGCGCCCTTCTTCGATCGCGGCAACGATGGTGCTGAAATTATCATCAAGCAGTATGATATCTGATGCCTCTTTTGCGACGTCGGTGCCGATCTTTCCCATTGCTACGCCGAGGTCGGCGGCGACCAGCGATGGCGCATCATTGATGCCGTCGCCCGTCATCGCGATGACTTCGCCGCGCCGCTTATAAGCCTGTATGATACGCAGCTTATGATCAGGCGTAACACGGGCAAATACAGAGACATTGTCCAGTCGTTGCGAAAGTACGTCGTCGCTCATCATTTCTACGTCCTGGCCGGTAAGGACATCATGCCCTTCCTTGTAAATACCGGCTTCTTTCGCAAGCGCTGTCGCGGTTATTTTATGATCGCCGGTGATAAGCACTACGCGGATACCTGCCGCCTGTGCTTGAGCAATTGCCTCGGGCACTTCTTCTCGCAGGCCGTCCTGGATGCCATACATGCCTCCGAATGTGAGCGAGGGAACATGATCGTGCGTTTCGAGTTTTGAATCGCGCGGAAGCTCCGCGGTGCCGAAGGCGATGACGCGCATACCGTCTTCAAGCATGGTAGAAATTGTTTTTTCTAACTCACCTTTTTCCGCAAGTGTCAGCGGCTCTGGGCGGCCATTTTTATAGATCGTATGCGAAAAGGATATCACCGCCTCCGGCGCGCCGACCACGGTAATGAATTGCACGCCATTTTTGAGATGAGCGGTCGCGTGATATTTGGTTGTGTAATCAAACGGTATTTCGCTTATTTTCGGGGATTCGTGTTCCAGTGCGCTTTTATTGAACCCGATCTTTTGCGCAAACACCAATAGCGCCGCCTCGGTGGGGTCTCCGGAGACCTTGAATGTCCGTGTCGATTCAATGAACATTGTGCGCGCATTTGCGCAAAATGCGGCGACTTTCCCCGCATGTATCAGCTCTGGGTGGGCGAGGGGGTCGATGATGGCATCGCTAAGCTTGATGTTGCCGTGTGGGTCATAGCCGACCCCCGATACCCCGAATCGCTTGCCATCAATGAACACTTCCTTGACTACCATTTCGTTTTTTGTGATGGTGCCGGTTTTATCGACGGCGATCACGCGCGCTTGCCCGAGCGTCTCCACCGCTTGCAGTCTTTTTACGATCGCTTTGCGTTTTGCCATGCGGAACACCCCGCTGGCAAGTACAATCGTGAGTACGATGGGGAGCCCTTCCGGAATGATCGATACTGCCAAAGAGACCGAAACAATGAACATTTCAAGCGCCGATCTTCCCGCGACCATTCCAATTAAAAAAAGCGTACCGACGATCCCGCCTGTCACCATAACAATGAGGCGTGACAGATAGCGCACGTTCGCTTTCAATGGGATTTCAGTGTCAATGAGCGCAATGGATTGGCTGATCTTGCCGATAACGGTGCTATTACCGGTCGCGACCACGATTCCTCTCCCATTGCCGACCATAACGTAAGTGCCTTTAAACACCATATTGCGCTGGTCGGAAACCGGGAGATTTTCGATAATGATCGCGTCGGTTGTCTTTCGTACGGGATGCGACTCGCCCGTGAGCGCCGCTTCGGCAACGGAAAGATTTATCGATTCGAGAACGCGCGCATCCGCGGGTATCTTTTCTCCTTCCTGGAGAACGAGGATGTCTCCGGGCACGACGTCCGAGTCGGGGATGATCATTTCTTTCCCGTCGCGTAGAACGGTTGCATTCGTTTGAACGAATTGCTTGAGCGCAGAAAGCGTGTTTTGTGCTTTTCCCTCCTGGAAGACCCCGACGACCGCGTTAAACAAGAGCACAAAGAGAATTACGAGCGCATCGATGAATTCTCCCAGAAAAAAGACGATAACGCTTGCGGCAACGAGTACGAAAATGAGCGGACTTTTGAATTGGCGCAAAAAAATAACAAGGAGCGAGTCGATCGCGCCCTCGGTTATTTTGTTTTCTCCATACGAAACGAGGCGTTCCTGTGCCTGCGCTGAAGTAAGCCCTTCCCGTATGTTCGTGCGTAATTTTTTTTCTGTCTCGCTAAGCGAAAGGCGATGCCACATAAAAAGAAAACAGACAACAAGTCCTTGACGCTAGAAAACGCAAGCATGCGTTATGGTCTGTCGTTACGCGTTGTCTGTCGTTAGTTGTTTTCGATAAATATCAAGCAATGAGAAAAATAAACTCAAAAGCAGCGGGCCGATAAGAAAACCGGAAGGGCCGAAAAATGAAAGCCCTCCGAGTACGGAAAAAAGAATAAGGATGGGGTGGATGCGGGTGCCCCGTTGGATGAGCTTAGGGGAGAGAATATTGTCGACTAAGCCGACCGCTGATGCTCCCCAGATAAGAAGACCGGCCGCAGGGAGCGTGTCGCCGGTGATGAACAGATATGCGACGCCGGGAAGCACGACGAGCGTGGTGCCTACGAATGGAACCAGCGCCGCAATCGCGGCGATCGCTCCCCATAACGCACCGTTGGGAACGCCGAAAATGTAAAATCCTGTGGTTACCAGTACGCCTTGCACGAGCGCCACCACAAGCGTTCCCCATATCACCGAATGGACCGCTTGGTTGAGCTTGGTAAAGATGTCTTTATCATCCGTATCTTTCAATGGGCTAAGGGCGATGAGCGTTTTCTCAAGTTTTTTGCCATCTTTGAGGAAGTAGTATAGCGAAAGCATAGCAAGCACGAAGCCGAGAATGAAACTGGTTATTTCAGAAAAAATAATCCCGATCTTTCCGAGGATCCATCCCAGCAATTGCTTGAGCGCTTGGTCGATGTCGATCGCGGAATCAGGAGCGAATAATTTTATCTTTTCTTGAGCAAGAAAAATGGCTTGGTTTACGAAATCAGTACCTCTTGAGCCGGTGGCTATTTCATAATACAGCGCTCCCGCTTGTTTCACGACCGCCGCGCCGAACAAAAATAGGGGAATGAAAATGATCAGCAACGCGATAAGCACGGTGATCAGCGAAGCGAGTGACTCGTATGACGGCATTTTGCGCAGGATGCGCTGATATAAGGGATACAGCACGACGGCAAGCGTTCCTGATATGATGATAACACTCAAATATGGCAAAAACACAAATACTACGAGCGCAAAGATCCCAAGCAGTAAACTCAAGAAAAAGAATGTTTGTAGCTTTTCTTTATCCATATCCGGTTAGTAGAACTTTTGCAATACATTCACGTGTCCGTAAAGATATTGCTTTTGTTTGTTAATGCTGTATTTTTCATGCTACGATAGTTATTATTGAGCGCTTTTTAAAGCGCAGCAAAAGTTTCACTACCGGACATATTACAATGAAATTAATAGTGTAAGCGTACCATTTTTATGAAAAAAGGACAATTTCCGGATGGTTTCTTGTGGGGTGCGGCGACGGCCGCACATCAGGTGGAAGGTGGCAATACAAATGATTGGACGGAATGGGAAAAGAAGAATGCGGAACGACTCGCACGTGAGGCGGAAAAGAAATTCGGCCATTTGCCGATCTGGAACGATATAAAAACGCAGGCGCAAGACCCGCAAAACTACATTTCCGGTCGTGCGTGTGATCATTATAATCGTTACGAGGAGGATTTTAATATTGCACAATCGCTTGGGCACAACGCGCATCGGTTTTCCATAGAATGGTCGCGTATAGAGCCGAGAGAAGGGGAGTTTGATGAGAAAGAGATAGAGCATTATAAGAAAGTTATTACATCATTAAGAGCTTGCGGTATTGAGCCCTTTGTCACTCTTTGGCATTGGCCTATACCGATATGGCTTAAAGATAAAGGGGGTTGGAGGTCTGGAAAGGTTGTAGAATATTTTGATCGTTATACTGAAAAAGTAGCTTTAGCGCTTAAAGACGATGTAAAATTTTGGATAACTTTGAATGAACCACTTGTTTATTCCGCCCATTCTTACTTGAAAGGCGCTTGGCCTCCGCAGAAAAAAAATCCTTTTCACTTTATTTTGGTGATAAGAAATTTAATGAGAGCTCATCGCTTGTCTTATGGGACTATAAAGAAGATAAATCCGGTAGCACAAATTGGAATTTCTGCACATAATGTTTATCTTGAGGCATATAAGAATAAATTTATAAATCGTTTATTGAAAGGCATGACCGATTGGCTATGGAACTTTTTATTTTTTGACCTTATAAAGAAATATCAGGATTTTATTGGCTTGAATAATTATCATCATAATCGCATAAATTTCGGATTTAATAAAAATGATAATGAAAGAATTTCTGATATGGGCTGGGAACTTTATCCCGAAGCCCTTTATCATACTCTTGTCGGCATAAAAAAATATAATAAGCCGGTCTATGTGACTGAAAACGGCTTAGCTGACAGAGAAGATAAATATAGGGAGTGGTTTATAAAAGAGAACTTAAAGAGTGTCGCGAGAGCGATAGACGAAGGCGTAGATGTGCGCGGATACCTGTATTGGTCTTTGTTGGATAATTTCGAGTGGGATAAAGGGTTTTGGCCGCGATTCGGACTGGTGGAAATAGATTACAATACTATGGAGAGAAAGATCCGGCCAAGCGCGCGCACATACGCTGAAATTTGCAAAACAAATTCGCTTATTCTAGATTCTAATCCCTAAATTCTAGTTTCTATCATTACATGAGTTGGTTTCCTGTCGCGATCATTGCGCAAATAATACTCGGCACGTCTGCGGTGTTTGATAAAATGCTCCTGAAGCGGAGTATTTTTAATCCTGCCGCATATACTTTTTGGCTGGGGGTGCTTGGGTTGTTTGCGGTCTTTTTACTTCCATTCGGGGTATTTGCATTGTCAGTAATGACCATCGGCGTCGCGCTTATCGCGGGCGCGCTTTTTTTGCTTGCGATGCTGTTTTTGTTCCTTTCTCTGCATAAGACCGAGGCGTCAAAATCTCTTTTACTCATCGGAGGCATTACGCCGATCACTACGCTATTGATCGGGTCATTTTTTCCAGACGGCTCGCTTGCGCTGGCGGATATCATTGGCTTTGTGTTTCTCGTGCTTGGCGGTTTCGCCCTTTTTTTATTGGATAAAAAAGAGATAAGGGGGAATGTCGCCTTGCTTGCATGCGCGAGCGCCGTATGTTTCGGGCTTTCCAACACGCTCACGAAACAGGTATTTTCACAGAGTTCGTTTGCGGCAGGGTTTTTCTGGGTAAAGATCGGAGGTGTTTTATTTGTGCTTTCGTTTTTATTGTTTCCTGCGTTGCGCCGTACCATATTTTCCGCAGTGCATCGCGATAATACACAGCATCACGCATTTTATGTTTTCAACCGGGGATATGCCGCGATTGGATCTATCTTGGTGAATGTCGCGATATTTCTTGCGCATCCCGCTTTGGTAGAAGCGACGCAAAGTATAAAATATGCGGTCATCTTCATCGCGTCGTGGTTTCTTTTGAGCGAACATTTCAAAGGAAGGGTGCTTATAGGAAAGCTCATTGCCATTGCGTTCATTGGCGGGGGGTTTGTGTGGCTTGCGGGCGCGGATATCGCGCGCAATATTCCGGTTGACCGCGGACGTCCCATCGTGTGGGGTGCAACGTTTTCGCAGAAGTTTAGCCGTGAGCTCGGGCTTAATTGGAAGGAGAACTTTACCGCCTTTATGGATGAACTGAAACCGCGCGTGGTACGGCTTGTCGCGTATTGGGACGATATTGAAAAGGAGCAAGGTACGTTTGATTTCTCGGAAACGGATTGGCTGGTTGATAAAGCGGCACAATCAAGTACGCGCGTGGTGTTTGCGCTTGGCATGAAAGCGCCACGATGGCCGGAATGTCATATTCCGCAATGGGCGAAAACACTTAATGCGGAAAAACGCGAGGAAGCACTGCGCGCGTATATAGAAAAGGTTGTCGAGCGATATAGGGCCAACAACAATACTATTGCGCTGTGGCAAGTGGAAAATGAGCCGTATCTTGCATTTGGCGACTGTCCTGAGCGCGGAACGCGATTTTTAGAACAGGAAGTCGCGCTGGTGAAATCGCTTGATCCCTCGCGTTCAATTCTTACCACCGATGGCGGAGAATTCGGGTTGTGGTATACAGCGGCAGGAAAAGGCGATGCGTTCGGCACGACGATGTATCGGAAAGTGTATCCGAAGGTCATTGGCCCAAGGTTTGGCGTCGTGGAGTATCCGCTCGCACCGAGCTTCTTTAGGTTTAAAGAAAAAGTGGTGCGGCGCATCCTTGGCGATTGGGAAAAACCGTTTATGGTGATAGAGTTGCAAGCGGAGCCATGGGGCCCGAAACATATTTCGCAGTTTACCGATGCGGAAACCGACGAAATATTCAGCCCGGAATATCTTACAGAAACCATCGAGTATGCAAAAGAAACCGGTTTTGACGAATACTACCTTTGGGGCGCAGAATGGTGGTACTGGAAGAAGCTGAAAGGCGATGAGCGGTATTGGAACATCGCCAAAGAGCTATTCGTACAGAACGAATAACCGCCATTCAGGAAGGGGTCGGGAAACCTGCGGTTTCCCGTGGCGGAAATACTAAAACCGAGGGGTTTTAGGGAGGAGCGAAGAAGCGATGACGTGGGGGTACTGGAAGAAGCTGAAAGGCGATGAGCGGTATTGGAACATCGCCAAAGAGTTATTTAGCGTGAAATAAATCAAGTATGATAAATCAATCAATTTTTAAAGCATACGATGTGCGTGGATTATATCCGCAAGAGTTTAATGAGGATGCGGCATATCGTATCGCGAAGGCAACGGCTGTTTTTCTTAAAGGAAAAACAATGCTTATTGCGATGGACAACCGTGATTCTTCGCCATCGCTCAAGGAAGCGGTTATGCGGGGACTTGCGGAAGAAGGGGTGGCGATAATCGACGCGGGCGTAACCACCACGCCGATGTTTTATTTTTCGGCGTATGATTCACAGGCAGATGGCGGTATTATGGTGACCGCATCGCATAATCCTCCGCAGTACAACGGGCTTAAAATAGTGGGAAAAACCGCGATGCCGATAGGGGAGGCGTCAGGGCTTCACGCTATTAAAGAAATTGCGTGTGCGGATGAGGCGGGAGTGCAAAAAACAGATGTGGTGCCGAACGTGCAAAACGCCGATTTTTTTGCAAAATATGTGGATTTTCTCACGAAAGATATACGTGCGCCAAAGATGCGTATCGCGGTTGATGCCGCATGCGGGCCATCTGGCGCGATAATTCATGCGGTCGCGGAGCGTCTGCATGTAGAGATCACTCCTCTCTGTTTCGCGCCGTGCGCAGTGAGGGCGCATGAGGCCGATCCGCTCAAAGACGCGAACACGCGCGACCTCGCCGAAGCGATCGTGGCACAGGGAGCGGATATGGGTGTTGCGCTCGATGGTGATGGCGACAGAGCGTTCTTTTTCGATAACGAGGGAAAGCGAGTGCCATCGCATGCGATCGCATCGGTCATTGCAAAAGATCTTCTTGAGCGTGATGGCGTCGGCGCGGTTATTACCGATGTACGCATGCCAAAAGTTCTTCACGAAACCGTAGTGCATAATGGCGGTACAATAATAGAAAGTAGAGTGGGGCATGCGTTCATTAAAAAACTTATGCGCGAGCATAATGCCCTGTTTGGCGCGGAACTTTCCGGTCATTTTTATTTCCGCGATTTCTGGGGGATGGATTCAGGCATCTTTATGATGACGCGCGTTCTTGCGGTGCTTGAAAAAACAGGGAAGTCGATCAAGGAGCTTACACAACCCTATTGCGTACGCGCGCAATC
>JBBTYM010000078.1:0-4233 GCA_038061765.1 Patescibacteria group bacterium | reverse complement strand
TCGACAGTTTAGCGACGTATCTCCCGTTTTTTGTGTTGTTTGCGTTTGCAAGCAATGGGTTTAAGCTCGGCGATACAGAAGAACGTGTACAAGAAGATAAAGCGAGGAAGTTTTACAACCCATCGCTTAAAACCATTGCGGTGCTTCTGCCGTTTTTTGCGGTCATGGTGTATTGGGTTGATGTGCGGCCGGCACTTGCCGCGCATCATACGGTGGTGGCATTGCAAACTCCGATATCCTACGCCGATGAGGCGCTGAATAGTTTTGAGCGTGCGCTCGCCTATAGTAATTTTGGGCGCGGGGAGATCCGCGGAAAGCTCGCGGATTATGCGGGAGAGGTGTTGTACGAAGAAAGAATCACGGATACCGAATTAAAGCGCCGCGTCGCGGAGTTCACGATACAAGAAATGGAAAAGAGCATCGCACAAGAACCGCTTGATTTCAGGAATTATCTGTATTACGCGAGTTTTTTAAGCGGGAACTATCAAACGCTTTCGGTAGTCGGCATTTCTGATGCGCTCGCGCGCGCGGATGATGCACTCGCGCGCGCAGAGGATCTTGCGTCTAAAAAGCCGATATTGTATCTTCAGTGGGGGAGAATAAAAACACTGCAAAAAGATGCTGCGGGCGCGGTGGTGATGTTTGAAAAAGCCGCCGTGTTAAATCCTGCCGCAATCGAACCCCAGGTGCGTCTTGCGCTTGCCTACGCGAAAGCTGGCGCTCGCGAGCAATCGCTTGAAGTCGCCCGCGCTGTTTTAAATAGCGCTTCGCACTTGGATATTCGCGCCTATATCGAGTTTGCCGAGAATTTCGCGGCGCTGGGCGCGTATGATGACGCGGTTGCCACGGCGCAGAAAGCCGTCGAGCTCGATCCCTCGCTTACGGAGCAAGCAGATGCGTTCATCAAGACGCTTGATGCCAAAAAAAACGCAAAAATGAATTAGCCACAAGGGTGATTATTGTACCTTGAGTCAAGAAAGGTGTATAATAAAGAGGAAATGCCATTTCAACCGGAACAATCAGACCCGGAGTATCATAGCTTTCAAAAACGGCAATCCTTCTTATGGGTTGTGCTGTTAGCGGTTGTCTTGCTTATTGCAGGCATGGTGTTTTTTGTTGCATATCAATTCATGCGGGACGGAGGGAAAAGCATGGGCGACGTTTCTTCTTCAGTGGTAACGCCGGTGGCGCGCGCACTGCCTTCGCTACTCGGGGGAGAAACAGAGACCACAGGCGATTATTTCTTAGTCAGCGAAGCGTCTCTGCGTGATAAGCGGTTCAGAATTTTTAAAGTATACTACGAATCATTTTCAAAAGAGGAGATCTTTGCGGCTCCGTGGCGCGATAAGGCAGCGACCCCCGTTGTTACCGAATATGGAGAAAACATCGCGGTGTTTTTTGATCCGGGGTATAGCGTATTGCTGACGCGGGACGGCAAGACCGCGCCATTGTCCAATTCTTTCTTTGTGCCGCAAGACCCTCATTTTACTATTTCTCCCGACGGGAAGAAGATGGTGTATTTCAAACAGCTTTCTTCGGTGGGTACGATGAGTTTGACGATCCGCGATCTTGCAAAAAATGAAGACGTATTTGCCTGGCCGATAAGCTCTCCTGCCTCCGAAGTGTGTGATTTTGCCGGATGGTCGGCAGACGGAACAAAAGCATATTGTACGCGCGTGAAAAATGGCAAGGCGGTCGTGGGCGTAGTTGATATCAAGCAGTATACGCATGCAACCGTTGCATCGGTCTCTGCTCGTGTGGCGCGGTTTTACCCTGCGCATGCCTTGCTTGTTGCGGCAGATAAAGGCAATATATTCACTTTTGATACGAACACGAAAGAAAGAAGAGAGGTACTCGCGCTTTCCAGTGAAGCCGTTGAGAATGTTTTTCTCACGAGCGACACAGCAAAAATAGTGTTCACCGCAAACAGCAAAGCATATATGGTGAACCGCGACGGTTCTAATCGTCAAGAAATCAAAAATGCGAATCGCGTCATTTCGCTGGGACCAAATGAGGCATACAATGTATTTGAGGTTATGGAAGCAGATGGCGGTTCGTATTATATTGTTATGGATATAGCGGGGAGCAAACGCAAAGAGCTTTACGGCATGACCAAAGATATTGCATATACTCAATTTATCGGGTGGTTCTCGAAGTAGCATCCAGCCGGCGCTGTTTGCGTGAAACAGGCGTTCGTCTTATGATGCAATGATTATGTCAGGCCTTCCTTCTGAAGAGATCAAATCGCGTCTCGACGTCCACGAGGTATTGTCGGGCTATATCCGCCTCCAAAAAGCGGGGGCGAATTGGCGCGCACTATGCCCGTTCCATAACGAAAAAACCCCCTCATTTCACGTGTCTTCGAGCCGCCAGATATGGCACTGTTTCGGGTGCGGGGAAGGCGGAGATATCTTCAAATTCGTGATGAAAATGGAAAACGTGGAATTCGTGGACGCCCTGCGCATTTTGGCAAAAAAGGCCGGCGTGATCCTACGCGCCCAAGACCCCAAGCTTGCAAACGAGCGCACGCAACTGCTTGAGATATGCACTGCGGCGACGCGGTATTTCCAGAATAATTTTGAGAGTGAAGCGGGCGTAGAAGCGCGCGCATATCTTGCCAAGCGCGGCATGGAGCAAGAAACAATGAGCGAGTTTCGCATCGGATATGCGCTTGACTCGTGGGACGGGCTGTATCAATTTTTAACGCTCAAAGGATATAAGGCAGAAGCAATAGAAAAAGCGGGGCTCGCGATCGTGAGCGAGAAAGCAGGAAAAAAACGATACTACGATCGCTTTCGTGGGAGGATCATGTTCCCGATCGCAGATCAGAATGGCGATGTCATTGCGTTCACTGGTCGCTATATCAAAGAACGAGAAGGGGAGGGGAAGTATGTAAATAGCCCCCAGACGATGCTGTACAACAAAAGTACAGTGCTCTACGGGCTTGATAAAGCGAAGATGGAAATCAGGAAAGCGGAAACGGCGGTGCTCGTGGAGGGGCAAATGGATATGATCATGGCATATCAGGACGGCGTGAAAAATATCGTCGCGGTGTCGGGGACGGCATTCACGCCCTATCAGCTTGCAACATTGAAGCGCTACGCCGCAAAGCTGTGCATTCTTTTTGATGCCGACCCCGCGGGCGATATGGCGACGCGCAAAAGCATCGCGCTCGCATGGGACCAGGGGTTCGTGGTGAGCATCGCAAAAGTCCCGGGCGAAAAGGACCCAGCCGATTTCGTGGTCGACCACCCAAAAAAACTTGCTGAAGAGATCACGCGCGCGGTGTCGGTGATGGATTATTATTTTGACGCCACCTTTGCTAAATATGATCCTAAAAAGGTAGAAGATAAAAAACTTATCGCGGCAACTTTGCTCCCACAGATAAAGAAGCTTCCCAATAAAGTGGAAACACATCATTGGCTCGACCAGCTTTCGTTGCGACTGGGCACGAAAGTGGAATATCTGGAAGAAGAGATGGGGCGCATCAAGCCGGAGGAGCATCTTCTTGAGTACGGCGCCATGCCGGCAAAAGCAGAGGAAAAAGAAATGCTCGAGCGCACGACAGTGGATAAATTTTTGGAGCATTTAATGGCGCTTGTGTACGCGCAAAAAGAAGAAAAGGCGTTTGCCGCCTCATGCGATGTACTTTCCGGGTTTGAGTTCTTAAATCGCATCCGGGAAGATAAAAACATAGGAAAAGACATGATCTCTGCTCCGGTGCGCGAAGTGTTTGACTTATTTATGAAATATGGTAAAGTCAATGGACATTCGGGAAAGTTTGATGAACAGATGAGTGCAAGCGCGCAAGACATTCTCAATGAGGTGCTGTTGATGTCCGAGATCTCCTCCTACGAGAACATCGATCAGGAAATTCTTTTTTCCGCGTCGCGCATCGAGCGTGAGCTTATCGAGAGCGAGCTACGGGCGCGCGAATTCGCATTACGGGAAGCGGAGGCAAAAAATGACACGGAACTTTCGGAGCGCTTGTTTCAAGAAGTAAATGCGCTTGGCGCAAAAAAATCAAAATTAATGCCGCAAGCAGCGGCGGTAAAATAAGATGGCAAAATCAGCGAAAAAAGCATCCAAGAAACCGCAGAAGCAGAAACACAAGAAGCGCGCGCCCGCGCAAAAAAAGCGCGAAGTGAAAAAACGCGAGCCGAAGAAGCCGGAAGTAAAAAAACCGCTGACGAAGTCATTTCATAAACAAGAAGGGTTTATTTCAAGCCCAAA
>JBBTYM010000077.1:0-1600 GCA_038061765.1 Patescibacteria group bacterium | reverse complement strand
TACTCTTGGAATTTTCAAAGTAGAGTTTTTCGGGGTCAGTCATAACATCCCTGGCGCGGTCGGCGTCGCGGTGCATACGCCGGAAGGCATTGTCATTCATACGGGCGACTTCAAGATCGACGAACGTTCCGGCATCGCGGGCATCACGGAGCTCGATAAATTAGAACGCTGGGGAAACCAAAATCCACTGTTGCTCTTATCAGACAGCACGAACTCTCGAGAAACCGGTAAACAATTGAGCGAGGTGGATGTCTCCACAGAACTCGATACGATCGTACGCAACGCAAAAGGACGGCTTATTTTCGGCACCTTCGCGTCATTACTTGGGCGCTTAAATGAGATCATTCAGATCGCGGCAAAACATCAGAAAAAACTGATCGTCGAAGGGCGCAGCATGAAGATCAACATCGAAATTGCCCGGGAACTCGGCTATATTAATGTTCCTAAGGGTGTCATAATCCCCGTAGAAGAAATGAACCGGTATCCGCGCAGTGAAATCATGATCCTCGCGACCGGCGCGCAGGGTGAAGACCGTGCCGTGCTTATGCGCATCGCAAACCACGAGCACCCGCATATCGAGGCGGAAAAGGGCGACACATTCGTCTTTTCCTCATCGGTCATTCCCGGCAATGAACGCACCGTCCAACGTCTTGTCGACAAGCTGTACCGCGAGGGCGTCGAAGTGATCAACTACCGTATGATGGATATTCACGCGGGCGGTCACGCAAAACAAGAAGACCTCCGCAAGCTCATTGAAATCGTTAGGCCGCGCTTTTTGATGCCGATCGAAGGCAACCATTCGTTCTTATGCATTCACGGCAAGCTCGCCAAATCAATGGGGCTTACCGATGAACAGATCATCATCGCCGACAACGGTCAGATCGTCGAATGCACCAACGGCGTCTGTACAAAAACAAAAGAACGCGCATCGTCAGAGTATGTCTTCGTGGACGGGCTTGGTGTCGGCGACGTAGGCGATGTTGTCTTAAGAGACCGCCAAATGATGGCAAAAGACGGTATGTTCGTCGTCATCGCGACGTTCGACTCCTACGCGCGGAAAGTGAAAGGTAATCCTGACATTATCTCGCGCGGCTTCATCTATATGCGGGAATCAAAAGAACTGCTCATGGAAGTGAGAAAATTGGTACGGCGCATCGTAGAAAGCAGTGCGGGCGACCGCGGAAGAGGAGAGATGAACTGGGTCTATATCAAGGATAATATCCGCGAAGAGGTCGGCGCATTCCTCTATAAAAAAACACACCGCCACCCGATGGTATTGCCGGTGGTGATCGAGATCTAATTCGATCAGCAATAATAAAAACCCCGATTTCTCGGGGTTTTTATTATTGCGTGATAATCGATTCTATTTTCTTTCGCGCGATATTCAATGCTTCCTGCGTATCTGCTTCAATATTTACGCGCAAAAACGGCTCGGTATTTGAAGGACGCACATTGCACCACCAATCGGGATACGCCACAGTTAAGCCATCGAGTTCCGATTGTCTTGCATCTGCAAACGCCTCTTTTATTTTTGTGATCGCGAGCGCTTTATCTGCAACCGTAAAATTCAATTCCCCTGATTGTGCGCGTACGCAATAGG
>JBBTYM010000076.1:0-4859 GCA_038061765.1 Patescibacteria group bacterium | reverse complement strand
CTCTTAGTAAAAAGAGATCAAGACTTCTTTACGAAACTCAAAATTATGCTTGCTGAATTGTCAAAGAGCGGGCAGAAGCCCATTGCACTGGTACATCCTACCCCCTCCCTGCACGCTTGTCAACCCCTCATATAATCTCGTTTTTTAGGCTCTTTGCCGTCTCCTCCACTCCTCTATCTTTTTATGGTCGCCGGACAACAATACCTTCGGTACGCGGTATTTTTTACCACCATACGTAAGCACTTCCGGGCGCGTGTAATGCGGATATTCCACAACATAGCTTTTAGGTTTTAGCTTATAGCTTATAGGCAATGCATCACACGCAAATGATTCTTCTGTCAGAGATTCTGTGTTGCCCAAAACTCCCGGCACCAGCCGTGAAACCGAAGAAACTATCGCCATCACAGCAACATCGCCGTCGGTGAGCACATACGGGCCGATGGAAACTTCCTCGGCATGCAATACTTTTTTTACTCGCTCATCAATACCCTCATACCTGCCCGTGATAAATACGATATTGGAATATTTCTTTGCCCAGTCATACGCCATCGCCTGGGTGAATTGTTTTCCCTTCGCAGAAAGTATGACCACTTTGCGTTTTTTCCTGCCGATCTTTTTTGCGACAAACGCCATCGCACGAAGCAGGGGCTCCGCCAATAGCACCATCCCCGCGCCCCCGCCATACGGCCGGTCGTCCACCTTTTTATGCTTATCTACGGCAAAGCTCCGCAAATCGTGCGCATGTATCTCGACGAGCTTTTTTTGCCGGGCGCGTTTAATAATAGACGCGTTGAAATACGAATCAAATATCTCGGGAAACACAGTGATAATATCAAATCTCATAATAATCATTATATATAATCTGGCTGAGATTTTATACATTAAAAAACAAAAACCCTCGAGTGAGGGTTTTTGTTTTTTTGATTGATGGTTACAACTTGATGCCGCTGATCACTTCTTCCACTTCGCTTTTCTCACTTATCTCCCGCGGGAGCCGCGTCGATCCCTCCGGTTCCTCTATTTTAAGATTCACCCGTGCGTTGTTCTTTGCGCCGACGATGCGAAGCAGTGTTCTGATGGCTTTTGCCGTAGACCCCTGCTTGCCGACCACTACGCCCATATCTTCCTTGCTGACTTGAAGCGTTAACAATACGCCCATCTCGTCTACTCTCCTATCGACTTTGACGCCTTCAGGATTTCCGACGATTGCCTTCACAAGCGTTTCAAGGAATTCTCGATCTGTATGATTCTCCATATTCATTTTCGGATAATTCGTATTTTTTAGTCAACGGCCGCTCGACCTTCAGACGCACCGTTTTTCTATATATCATTCTATCACATTCATCTTTCGCATTCACCCCCTCACACTCTCATCGATGATTTTCTTTCTGTAGAGCGCCAAAGCGAAGCCGCCTTACGACTCGTAACAATTACGCGAGAATACCCCACATAAGATTGTGACGGGGTTCACCTCTTACGCCGCAGGAACCTCGCTCGCTTTCGTTTCTTCTGCCGCTGGTGCTTCTACTACCGCCGAAACCTCACTTGCCTTCGCTTCTGCTGCTGCCGGTACTGCTACTACCGCAGGCGTTTCTTTCCTCGGCACTATCTTGTGTTTTGGTATTTTCGGTCCTTCGATTATTTTTTCGGTGACTAAAAGATTATGCACGGTGTCGGATGGCTGTGCGCCTTTTGATATCCAATGCAAAATACGTTCTTTTTTAAGTGCGCGTTCTTTTTTGCGCGGATTCAAAAATCCGACGATCTCCATCGCCTTTCCTTTTGCTGATCTTGTTTTTTCCATCACCGACACGCGAAAATGCTGTTCATTTTTCTTTCCGGTGCGCTGTAATCTGATAGTAAGCATGCGTTCTTCTTTAAGCTAATACCCCTTAAGCTACACAATTACCCGCAAATAGTCAACCCTTCGACTAGCTCGGGGCGGGTCGCCCCTATACGGTGCCGGTCATTACATCGAATTTCATTGAAAGGAGCTTCGACACGCCGTCTTCCTGCATCGTTACGCCATAGAGCACATCCGCCTGCCGCATGGTTTCGCGGTTATGCGTGATGACCACAAACTGCGTATGCCCCTTCAATTCGTGAAGCATTTTCCCGTAGCGCAATGAATTCGCTTCATCCAGTGGCGCATCGATCTCATCAAGCACCAAAAACGGCGGCGGTGCGGTGGACACCAAAGCAAATAACAACGCAAGCGAGGTAAGCGCACGTTCTCCTCCCGACATTACCGCAAGTCCACTTGTCTTCTTGCGCGGCAAGGTCACCTCAATATCAACACCGTATTCCTCTTTTGTGTTTCGCTGCTCCTCCCCTTCTTCTGTTGTTTCCTCGCGCGTGTTATCCACAATTTCGATTCGCGCCGAACCGCCCTCAAATAACAAAGAAAAATAGTTCTGAAAATTCTCGTTTATTTTCTTGAATGCCTCTTTGAAGCGCCCCGTGATAATGGCATCGAGTTCTCCGATGGCAATATGCAAAGAGGAAATAGCATTTCGAAGATCCTCTGTTTCCTTGATAAGGAAATCGTACCGCGTTTGCGTTTCTTGATGTTCCCTTGCAATGTTCTCGTCAATAAGGTCAATATTCTCAAGCCGCACGCGAAGACGCTCGATACTCCTTCGCATCTCCTCTTCGTCGGCGGTTAGCATTATACTCTCATCGTCAATAAGGAAAACAACGCCTTTGCTTTCTAAAAATAATTTTTCCTTATCAAGCACCTCTTTTTCCTTATTTAGCTCTTCTATTTCCCTATGCACCATAGCGCGCTGTTCCTCCGCGCGCGCGCATGCGTGCTCTTTTTCTTTTTGAGCGTTTTTAAGTTCAAAAATTTTTTCCCGCTCTGCGCTGTGTTTCGCGTAGGTATTTTTTGTCTGCTCTTTGATCGCGCGCACGCGCTGATCCGACTGTGCGAGAAGTTCCGCGAGCCGCGCAGTTTCTTCTTTCAGATGCGCCGAGTTATCCACACCCGTTGCCGGCGCCTTTACCTTCTCTGAACGGACTGCCTCAAGGAGCGCTCCGAATTTATCCGCGAATGCGCGCAGCTTTTCTTGCATCACATTCACTTGCGGTTCTTCGAGCACTGATGAAAGTTCACGGTGAAGGTTTTCCATCTGCTCGCGCACATACGCCACGTTGATGGCGATGACTTTATTGCTCTCCGCGCGGAACGCCACGATCATCCCCTCCACCTTGCCAATCTCACGCTCGGTCGCATTCCGTTTCGTCTCTTCTTCGAGAAGCGATGACTCAAGACCCGCAACGCCTTCAAACGCGGTCGTGATCGCTCCTTGCTTTTCTTCTATCTCGCGCGCGATGCCGTCGATCGCAAAACGCAATTCCGCGGTGCGCGCTTCTTCCCGCGACACTTCGCTTTCTCGCTGGCGCACTGCACTATTCACTGCGCGCATTCTTTTTTGCAGATACGTTCGCTCAAGCGCAGTAAGCTTTTCTTCCGAGGCATGCCGCTCTTCTATTTTCTCCGCTTGCTTTTTGAGGAATCTAAGATGCGGCTCTATCTCTTTCACGATGCCCTCCGCTTTTTCAAGATTCACCGTGGTGTGCGCCAGCTTCAGCATCGTGTCCGCGCGCTTCATCTGAAACTCCTTCAAGCCAAGCGCCTCAAAAATGATCTCTTTTCTTTCTTTTGCCGATGATTCAAGAATCGCATCGCCCATCCCCTGATTAATAATGGTGTATCCTTTCAGACCGAGTTTTGCTTTGGCAATGAGTTCCGCGAGATCTTTCAGCCGCACCTGCGCGCCATTAATAGAGTATTGGTTCTCCCCGTCACGGAATATCTTGCGTTGAATGATGACCGATTCAAAATCAACCGGAAATGTTTTGTCGTGATTATCGAAATAAAGCGTCACGCTTGCCATACTCATCCTCCCCCGCATGCCGGAGCCGGAAAAAATAAGGTCTTCGCTTTTCTTTGACCTGATGCTCTTCATGCTTTGCTCCCCGAGTACAAAACGCAATGCATCGGCAATATTTGATTTCCCGCCGCCATTGGGTCCGACGATCGCAGAAATGCCGCGCTGAAACTCAAGCGTGGTATTGTGCGCAAACGATTTAAATCCGTGAAGCTCGAGCTTTTTTAAAAACATAGTAATCCTCTGAGCGTAGTCGAAGGGTTACGGTTCGACCGGCTCACCATAAAGGTTTTCTCGCTAAATTTTCAAGCTGTAAATTGCGAAAATTTAGAGAAAACCATTTACCGCCATCCCAATTTTCGGAGCGCATCCTCGGCGGCAAATTGCTGGGCGTCTTGCTTCGATATACCTTCCCCTTCTCCTATCGCTTCTTGCGCAAGATACACTCCCACGCGAAAATTCTTCGCATGATCTGGTCCCCACTCTTTCAACACTGAATAATGCGGCGTGATCCCGCGCTTCTCTTGCGCGATCTCCTGCAACATGCTTTTCGCGTCTTTGTATTTCTGATCGGTGATGACCTCGGCGAGCTCCGGCGTAATCTGTTCGTGGATAAAACCGGCGGCCGGCGCGTACCCTAAATCGAGATAGATCGCGCCGATAAGCGCCTCAAGCGCGTTTGCAAGTATCACCTGCCGCGCTTTGCCGGCATCCTTTGCCTCTCCGCGCGAAAGCAGGAGATATGAGTTTAACTGAAGCTGCTCCGCAACCTTTGCAAGCATTTTTGCGTTCACGATCGCCGCGCGCCACGCGGTAAGCTCCCCTTCCGGATTGGGGTAATGATGATACAGGTAATCCGTCACGACAAGCTCAAGTACCGCATCCCCGAGAAATTCAAGCCGCTCATTGTGATCGAGATAAAAATTGGGGTTCTCGTTCAAGTATGAGCGATGCACGAACGCCTGC
>JBBTYM010000075.1:0-2364 GCA_038061765.1 Patescibacteria group bacterium | reverse complement strand
TTTCCGTAAAACCACGTCCAGCCATACCATTCCCCTTCTTCGATTATATTTATCTCATCGGGCGGCAGATCGTCTCCCAGCATATCGCGCCCCATCTCAGTCGCCCATACTTTTCCATTCACCGGATGAGTCGCCATAAATACGGAATTGCGCAATCCTTTCGCAAACTCCTTCACATCCCCGCTTACGACATCAAGTGCCAATATTTTCGCCCGACGCGCATCTTCCTCATAGCATACGTCGCATGAAGACCCTACAGAAATAAGCAGTATGTTCTCGTCGGGGTACGGCATAAACATAAGCGTACGCGTGAAATGCCTTCCGCCGTCGGGCAGGTCGGCGACTTTCTTCTTGCTTTCGAACAGTACTCCTTGCTCGTACTCGTATGCCGCTACCTGATGGGATTCGGCGATATAGATAGTGCACCGCGCTCCGTTGCACCGTGATGCCATGCCGTGTGGCCGGTTAAGCCCGTCAAGCACCGTCACGGCTTTTTCCGCAAAGCCATCGCCGTTTGCATCTTTCAGCACCACCACTTTCCCTTGCGAGGGAATGCTCGTCCATAAGTTGCCGTCCGGTCCCCACATCATTACCCGCGGACCGCCGAGATCTTTTGCAAAAATAGAAATGGAAAAACCTTCCGGAAGCTGTAAGGGCATATCTGTGGTATTTCCTCCTTCTTCTTTTTCTTCCACCGGTTTCTCCCATGTCGGTGGTATGATTTCCGTTATATCCTGCGGCGGTTTCAACAACACCGGCTTCAAACCCCGCGCGACGCGCATTATATCGAGCGCATAAAACACCAGAGCGGCAATCACCGTCGCGCTTATCCCAAACACCGCAAGTGATTTGAGCATCCGTTTCCAATTCATATATCTATTATACCAAAAAAATCCCCGCACGGCGCGAACAGCTCCCTGTGCATTACTCGGCATTACAAAACACCGGTTCTATGGTTTAATATACATAATAACTTCAAACAGAGAGTACTTTTACAATACAACCAAAGGAGGTGACTATGAGCATTCTTTCATGGATTCTTGACGAACGCGCAGAAATGACGGTCTCAATAACCAGAAATCCCGGTCATTTGACGCATCAAGATGGCTGTGGAGGCGCCGTAACGCTCACCGCAACATCTCGAAAAAACATCATCGAATGTAGCCGATGCAACGCAAAAGCGGAGTTCGCTCCTTTCTATGCCACCATCCTCCGCTTTACCAAAGAAGATGGTAAAGAAAGAAGCTTCCGTTTTTCGCGGTACCGCGACAGACAGGTAAGAGGGCGTCTCACTGTCATCTCCGCCCCGAGCGCACATTAACGCGCAACAAAAAAAGCGCCGTTGGTTTTATACCATCGGCGCTTATTTTTTATTCTCCTTTTTTTCCAAAGCGCGCGCAAGTGCGGCTTCGAACTCTTCTTTCATCTCCTTGAAGGCCCCCTCGATCAATGTGCAACGAGGGTTATTTTTCAGCGCCTCTCTTGCTTTTTCCCGCATGCGCAGCGGCGGACCGCTATAAAACCACGCGCGCGTAATCATTTCATCGACGATCTTATCGTCCGCAAAGGTAAGACCCCAGCTCCGATATACATCGCGTACGCGCGCGTTCCCAAGCAAATCATGATGGGGGTTTTTCTGCATTCCACTCACCTCCTTGAATTTTTAACGTACTCTGATATTTATACGCTTGTTATCATATCTGTCAACCCCAAACCAACAAACACCGCCGCGTTTGACGCGGCGGTGTTTCATCTTTTATATAAGCTCTTACCTATTCGATCACCGTTATCTTCCCCTGCATTGAAGGATGGAGGTGGCAATGATACCCAATGGTCCCCACTTTTTCAAATGTAAAACTGTATGATTGGCCTTTTACCATCGGGCCCGATTTAAGAGCAGGCAACGACGTATGCGTCGGATGCGGGTTTGACGCGATGGCGTGCGTTACGCTGTCTTTATTCGTCCACGTTATTGTCGTTCCTTTTTTGACGATCAATTCTTTAGGGAAGAAAGCAGACCCCTCGATGACAATATTATTTACTTCCGGACGAGATGCTACCAGTGCATCGCACTTTCCCTCGCGCGCAACTGCAACATCCTCGCATTTCGCTTCACATTGGTTTGCGTATGTTTTGCCGTCTGTACCGCACACCGGACTATACACCTGTGTGCATATGCACCCTTCTTTTCTGTCGCTTTCATCTGCTGCCACTTCATCACTGTCGTCTCCATCTTCTTCGCTCTCATCTTCATTCTCATTTTCTCCTTCCGACGATGAAACATCGTCATCCGCCTCTACCGTCCGTTTTGCACTCATCGCTGTGGCTACCGCCGCGCGCGCCTGGCCGTATGCCTCGCCGTAT
>JBBTYM010000074.1:0-3003 GCA_038061765.1 Patescibacteria group bacterium | reverse complement strand
CTTTGGAGGGCTTGCCGATGAAAACGCACTCGAAGGGGTAGATAAAAACATGACTATCCTCTCGCCCACAGAAACGAACATCAAACTCGCACTCATCGGTAGCCGCTGTCCCGCGCTTCCGCCATCAGCGACATCAACGCCCGACCTTGTGGCAAAATGTCCAAAATTCGGCGACGAATATAATATGGCGCGCCGGTTTATCTTTGAAGCAGATGACACCGGTGCAAATCCTCTTGGGATTACCACGGGGTTTGCGACCAATCCGTTCACCGGAGAAAAAAGCTCCGCGCTTGCGGGTATTTTGAATCTTGATGAAATGACAACTCAGCTCCAATCGCTCTCGCCAGACAAAAATATCATCAAGCTTATCCGCCTGCGCCAAGCGCTTGAACAATTGCAGGTATGGAAAAGCACGAACCCCTCAAGCCCTGACTATCAAAAAAGCAACGTTCGCATCCCTGTTCCGGGAAAAGCAAACACCTTCATAGAACCGCTCGCGCTTACCGGCGTCGACACCATTTCGGTTTCGCTCCCCGGGTATGAAAAAATCGAGCGCTATCTCAACGCAACGTCTACCACAGACGCAGTGGGTGCAGTTGTGCCGGATAAAAACCATAGCATCCAAAAACTCATCGAGGATTACGGCTACACCACCGCAAAAGACGCGTACCCCGAGATCAGCAAACAACTCGATGAAACATTCGATGATATCGTCAGCCAGGTAACAGACGACCTCAAAGAAACATTCCTGAAGCGAATCGAGGAACAACTGGAGGAGTCACGGGTCATCGCACAACACCGCTTGAGAAAATTCCTCGAATATGTGCGGGACATCAACGGCTCCGTAAAGCTTGAAATGGCTAAACAGCGCGGCGACCAGCTCGCGGGGTTAAGCGGGGTAGACATGGTGCAATTGGATTCGGAATCATCGGTGCTCCGCATTAATGCCGAAGATATGTTCGTGAGCAACGGTCAAAAGATTAATATACTTCTTTCGCGCGCGCCTTTGCGGCTCACCAACGACGAGCGCAACGGCATCATCGGGTCGGCAATATATAAAATAAAAACGATTGCGAAGTTCATGGGCGTCGACATTACCACGGTGGAATTCTCGACGCGGATGTCCCAATACATGGCGCCAAGCGGCACCACGCTCGCGGAGCGCGAGGCAGATCTCGACCAACGGGTGAAAAATGCGCTCAAGGATGTATACATGTATTACACCGGCATTTTCAATCAAACCGACGAAATGCTACCTCCATCAAAAAGAAGCATCATCGCATCCTGCCCGCAGGATGCGGTAGTCGGCTATTTCTGCGATCTCACCACCTTCGGCGCAAATCGGAAACCCATAAAGATATATAAAGACGCGCGCACGAAGCTCGAGGAGCTGCAAAACGATTTCAGCTTGATGGTGGAAGAAACAGCAAAGGTCTCCGAAGAATACCGCACGCTCGTAGCAAATATCTCATCGCAAAAAAATGCTCTTGATGAGCTGGTAAAGCTATTGAGCAACCTCACCGTCGACTACGACCAGGGCAATGCGTGCGTAGGATTGTCAACGAATGCTCTTTGGAGCCCCCCTTCTTCTTTGACAGCGGTAGTATCGGGTGCGCTCGCCGGAGCACTTGTCTCGCTTGGCGTTGCTTTTGGGGCTACCGCTCTTAGCACAATGGCAGGAGCGCTATTTATCGGCCTTTCATCAACTGTGATATTGGCGCCTCTCGCAATCGTTGGCGCAGTAATCGGCTTTTTTGTCAGTAAAAAGAAGAAAAAGAAGGCGCGGGAAGAAGCCGCGCGACGGAGAGCGGCAATCATCAATAATTGCAAAGAGGGCATCACTAACTACAATAAGCATCTTGGCCAACTAGCCGACCAGTTTATCTGCAATAAGACCAACCCGAAATATGAGTAGCGTTCTGCGAATAATTGCGAAAAAGAAAAGCATCTTTCTCCTGCTTTTGCTTGTGGTGGTAGGGCTTGCGCTTTCCGCGCAAGGAGCAGCGGCTGGACCCTGTTCTATTTGGACCGCGGACTTTGATGGCTGCATTAATTCACTACTACTATTAGTTTTAAAAGGCCTTGCCATTGTTCTTGCGTTTGTTGCACAAATTACAAATTGGGCGATGCAGCCATCGCCCATCACCAGCTCATCATTTGTGCAAGCGGGCTTTAGTGCCACGCGCGACTTTGCCAACTCGCTTTTTATTCTTATTCTCCTTGGCATCGCGCTTTCTTTTATCCTCTATGATTCGTTCGGCGTCAAACGCGCACTCCCGAAACTGCTGATTATCGCACTCCTTATCAATTTCAGCGTGCCAATAGCAGGGGTTGCTCTTGATTTTGCAAATGTAATATCGGTTCATTTCCTCGCATCGGTCTCAAATACAAGCGGGTTTACCGAAGCCGTCGCTCAAAGTGTCGGCTTATCGCATGTATTCGATGACAAATATCTAACAGGCGCGGATCAAACGGTCGCGCAAGCGAAAAATGCGGTCGAGGTAGGAAACGATTCGTTTATTAACATCCTTTTTGCCATGGGCGTAGTGATAGGAATGATATTTATTTTTCTAGCGCTTGCATTTATGTTTCTCATCAGGACCGGGTATATTTCCGTTCTATTGATCCTGCTTCCTATAGCATTAGTGCTTTCTGCGTTTCCTCCCACCAGTAAGCACTTCAGCAAATGGATGAGCAAATTCATGCAGTGGACGATGTTTGCTCCGGCGGCAACATTTTTTTTGTATCTTTCTATGCTCGTGCTTACCGCAACAGGAAGTCAAGGAGTGCTTTCAATGGGTGGAGGAACGTCACTAACCGAACAATCTCCTGTCTTCGCCATCCTTCGATATGTCATGGCCTGGGGGCTAATGCTTATGAGCTTGACCGTAGCCCAAAGCATGGGAATCACCGGCGCAAGCACCGCAACGGCGATGTGGTCCAAAGGAACCAAGTGGGCGCGCGGGAAGGCATCGGGAGCAGGGAAAAGCGCCCTCGCTGCTG
>JBBTYM010000073.1:0-7973 GCA_038061765.1 Patescibacteria group bacterium | reverse complement strand
TGTCCTGGAGTTGTTGGTTTCAGTAATTTCATATGCTCTGATTACACGCCAATATCTATTTTCTCACCGTCTTTGATGGTCACCATCGCCTTTTTAAATCCGGGAACGCGCCCTGCACGCCCTCCTACCCGCACTTTCTTTCCGGGCATATTCATCACGTTCACCTTCATCACGGTCACTTTAAACATCCGCTGGATCGCTTTCACGATCTCATTCTTTGTCGCCCTGCGCGCAACGCGAAACACATACGTATTATGCGCCGCAAGCGCCGATGTCTTTTCTGTGATATACGGATTCTCGATCACCTGCGCCGCATGTACCGGCAACGAATAAACAACTTCGCGTACCACTGATGCGCCGGCGATGTTCTCTTTCTTTGCGCGCGTCACTGCCGCCTCCTTTTTAGGGGTCTTTGGTTCTTGTTCAGCCAGTGTTTTTTTGATTTTGCCGATGATAGACATGCTGGAAAATTACGCTTTTTTCTTTACCTGCTTCTTTACCTTCTTCACTGCCGCTTTTGTTGTTTGTTTCTTTGCTTCACTCTTTTTAACTTTCTTTACCGCGACCGTTCGCACGGCCTTTTGCGCGGCAACCCGTTTTCCTTCTTGCGCTTCTTTTGTTTGTGTTGATTTTTTCATTCCCCCATATATTTTCTCGATCGTCTCGATCGCATTTTGAGGAAGGATCACATAGCGATGGGTCAAAAAATCGTTTACATTCAAGCTGTCTGCGCGCACCACCTTCGCCTTTGGAAGATTGCGCGATGCAAGTACGATGTTTTTATCCGCTCCCGCAACGATGATGAGTGTTGGACGCGTTGACACTTCCGGCAAGATACCGGTGAACGCGCGCAATACATCTATCATGTATTTTGTTTTCGGCCCCTCGAAGGCAAGCGAGTCAAGCACTGCCAATTTGCCGCCTTTCACTTTAGAAGAAAGCATCATCGCAAGCGCTTTTTGCCTTTGTTTTTTATTGATCTTTAAAGAGAAATTACGGTCGTTGCGCGGGCCAAAGGTGACGCCGCCGCCCGTCCACAACGGAGACCGGATAGAACCGTGCCGAGCGCGCCCGGTGCCCTTTTGCCGCCACGGCTTCTTGCCGCCGCCGGAAACTTCGCTTCTGTCTTTCGTGTGCGCAATAACCTTGCGCGCGTTGCCAAGCTGTGTGCGCATCGCCTGATGCACAACACTGTCTTTGAACGCCACGCCAAACATGCGCTCCGACAGATCGCATGTTCCCACTTTTTTTCCTTGTTGATTGTATACCGCTGTTTCCATAGCCGTGTATTATACCTTGATCTCAAGCAGTGTCCCTCGTCTTCCCGGGACCGCTCCGGTTACTGCCAATATATTATGTTCTGCGTCGATCTTTGCCACGGTAATGCCCGTCACTGTTTTTCGCTCGCCGCCCATCCGTCCTGCCATGCGTGTTCCTTTGAGTACGCGCTGCGGCCATGTTGCGCCAATAGAACCCGGCTCGCGTTCGCTGTGTTTCTGTCCGTGCGATGCTCTGCCGCCGCCAAAATGATGGCGCTTCACCACGCCCTGAAATCCTTTTGCTTTGCTAATACCCGAGACCTTTATCGCTTCACCCTCGGTAAACATAGATACGTCCACCGCGTCACCCACTTTCTTATCTGTCGCGCCTTCCACGCGATACTCCTTCAATACTGAAAATGCACCGAGAGCGCCCGCATGGCCTTTCTCCGGCTTATTTGTTTTGTTCTTTGCACCAAACCCCAGCTGTACCGCATCATACCCGTCGCGCTCTTTCGTGCGGATCTGCGTCACTTTGCACGGTGGGACGTCAATAAGCGTCACTGCGATAGCAGTGCCTTTTTCGTTGAATATCCGCGTCATACCAATTTTATTTCCCAACAAAAATTTCATATTTCTTCTTTATATCGTGAAGTTTCTCACAAAAAATGGGCTGTTAGCCCATTTATATAAAAGGCACAGATTCAATACGCTTCTTTAATTGTAATGATAAATACTTCGCATTTACATTACACATCGTTCCGCGACACCAAGCGGTGGCGCGGAAGCATGTGTAATCTAAACCATCTTGATCTCGATATCTACTCCCGCAGGCAAGCTCAAGTTGGTAAGAGCGTCGATGGTCTTTGGGGTCGGGGATCCGATGTCGATCAATCGTTTGTGTACGCGCATTTCAAAGTGCTCACCCGAGCTCTTGTGCACGAACGTCGAACGATTCACCGCGTACTTTTTGATCTCGGTCGGCAACGGGATCGGTCCGAAAACCGTGACCCCCTGCCGTTCAGCCGCCTCCACGATCTGGCGCGCGCTGTTATCGATGATCTTATTATCGTACGCCTTGATCTTGATCCTCAATTTTTGTTCTACTCCTTCTTTTACAGCCATACCCCGTATGCAATGCTTACGCGATGATCGAAGTCACCACGCCCGCACCGACCGTTTTACCGCCTTCGCGGATCGCAAATCGCTGCTTCTCTTCAAGCGCGATCGGCGCAATTAATTTAACCTTGATCTTCACGGTGTCGCCCGGCATGACCATTTCAGCACCTTCCGGCAATGTCACATCCCCCGTCACGTCCGTGGTCCTGATGTAAACCTGCGGCTTGTACCCTTTGAAGAATGGTGTGTGGCGTCCGCCCTCTTCTTTCGTAAGGACATACACTTCTGCTTCAAATTCTGTGTGCGGCGTAACCGAGCCCGGTTTCACGATGACCTGGCCGCGCTCCACGTCTTCTTTCTTGATACCGCGGAGCAACACGCCTGCGTTATCGCCCGCCATCGCTTCATCAAGCGACTTGTTGAACATTTCAATACCCGTGATCACCGTCTTGGCGCTCGGGCGCAAGCCGACAACTTCCACTTCATCGTTCACCTTTCCTCGTCCGCGCTCCACTCTTCCTGTTACCACGGTACCGCGGCCTTCAATAGAGAAGATGTCTTCGATAGGCATCAAAAACGGCTTATCGAGATCGCGAATCGGCTCCGGAATGTATTCATCCATGGTCTCAACGAGTTGGAGCACCTTCTTCGCCCACTCGTCATCCTTTGAGGTCGCCTGAAGCGCCTTCAACCCTGAACCGCGAATGATCGGCGTATTCGCGCCGTCGTACTTGTACTTTGTAAGAAGCTCACGGATCTCCTCTTCAACGAGGTCAACGAGTTCCGGATCGTCCGCCATATCAACTTTATTGAGGAAAACGATCAATTTCGGTACGCCTACCTGATGCGCAAGCAAGATGTGCTCGCGGGTCTGAGGCATCGGCCCGTCTGAAGCCGCCACCACCAACACTGCGCCGTCCATTTGCGCCGCACCGGTGATCATGTTCTTGATATAGTCAGCATGTCCCGGCGCGTCAATATGCGCGTAATGCCGCTTTGCCGATTCATATTCCGAATGATGCAATGCGATCGTGATCCCGCGCGCCTTCTCTTCGGGCGCTGAATCGATCTGATCAATTGACTCCACTTTCGCCTTGAACCCCGCGAGGTTGAGGCAATGGAGGATCGCAGCGGTCAACGTGGTCTTTCCGTGGTCGACATGACCAATGGTACCTACGTTCACATGCGGCTTTGTGCGTTCAAATTTCTCTGCCATATGTTATTTAATTAATAAGTTATAATAATAAATATAAATACAAAAAGCCCAAAAAACGAATAGAGGCATTGTAAGGAAAGAAATGGCTTTCGTCAACCCCCTTACGCCCGCTTAAAACGGTAAATCCTCTAAATGAATGCCGTTTTCCCTCCGTTGCTCCGCGAAAGGACTTCTTTCGTCTTGCTCGCGGTCAAGCGAGTTCAACAGCGTTTTTATCTCGGCCTCATCCATACCCATAGTATCCTCCGGTCGCGCCCCTGTATCGTAGTCGATCATCTTCTGAATAACGGTCGCATCGTCCAACTGCTGCTGGCGCGGGTCGGCCCACATCCGCACGCCCTCGATCTTTCGCGTCTTCATGCTCTCTGTATACTCCTCGAACGGCACAACCACGTACGCGGGCTTCCCGTTTTCCATCACCACGACGCCTTTCGTGATCGATTTTAATATTTTGGAGATGTCATCGAACATCGCGGTCATATTATTTTATCTTCCCCGAAATAATGTCTTCGGCGATATTTTTCGGCACTTCGTCATAATGAGAGAACTCCATCGAGAATGAAGCGCGTCCTTCCGTCATAGAACGGATCTGTGTGGAGTACCCGAACATCTTTGCGAGCGGCACTTTTGCGGTGATGACCTTGATATTGCCCCGATCATCGATGCCTTCGATCTTGCCGCGTTTTGAGTTCAGATCACCCGTCACATCACCCATGAATTGCGGGGGCGTGATCGCCACCACTTTCATCACCGGCTCCAGGATCACCGGATCCGCGCGCCGCACGCATTCTTGAAATGCCATAGAACCCGCGATCTTGAACGCCGCTTCGGATGAGTCGACTTCATGGTACGAACCGTCATAAATAATTACTTTAACGTCTTTGATCGGATATCCGGCAACAACACCTTTATCAAGTGCCTCTTTCACGCCCTTCTCAACTGCAGGTATGTATTCTTGCGGCACGACACCGCCTTTCAGTTCGCTTTCAAATTCAAACCCGGCACCGCGCTCGCGTGGTTCTACACGCAACCGCACATGACCGTACTGACCACGGCCGCCGCTCTGCTTGATATACTTCCCTTCCGCCTCCGCCATCTTTCTGATGGTTTCGCGATACGCCACCTGCGGCGTACCCACGTTCGCGCTCACGCCGAATTCACGGAACATACGGTCCACAATAATTTCCAAATGAAGCTCGCCCATGCCTGAAATAATGGTTTCTGCCGTTTCTTGGTCGACGCGGATGCGGAACGTCGGATCCTCTTCGCCCAACCGGCGAAGCGCAAGACCCATTTTTTCCTGGTCCACTTTTGTTTTCGGCTCGATACGAATAGAGATGACCGGCTCAGGGAACGTGATGCGTTCCAAAATGATCGGCTTATCCTCGTCGCACAACGTATCGCCGGTGGTGGTGTTCTTTAACCCGACCGCCGCCGCGATCTCACCCGCGAAGATCTGATCTACTTCTTCACGCTGGTTCGCGTGCAAGCGAAGAATGC
Source organism: Patescibacteria group bacterium (assembly GCA_038061765.1). GTDB lineage: Bacteria > Patescibacteriota > Minisyncoccia > GWC2-36-17 > WO2-46-25 > MEYI01. The sequence goes on along the minus strand of JBBTYM010000073.1, from coordinate 2,879 downwards.
GGCTGATGCGCTCCTTCTCCCCTTTCGTAGAATTATAAACATACGATCCTTTCGTAAGCGTTCCGGAATAAATACGGAAGAACGCAAGCGAACCCACGAACGGATCGGTCGCGATCTTAAACGCAAGCGCAGAAAACGGCTCCGCATCGTTCGGACTTCGCATGATCTCTTGTTCAGTGTTCGGGTCGATGCCTTTTACCGCACCGCGGTCAAGCGGTGACGGCAAATAATCGATCACCGCATCCAACATCAGCTGCACGCCCTTGTTCTTCAGCGCGGTGCCGCACAATATCGGGTTGATGGTTCCAGCGATCGTCAATCGTCTGATCACCGCTTTGATGTCGGCGACCGCAAGCGCTTCTCCGGCAAGATATTTTTCCATCATCGCATCATCTCCCGACTCCGACGCAATAATGTCGATCATTTCTTCGCGATATTTTTTCGCTCTCTCTTTTTCCGTATCGGGAATTTCCTTGATATCAAAGATCTCCCCATGCGCTCCGGAAAACGTAATGAATTTTTCCGTGATCAGATCGATCACGCCTTCAAATTTCTCTTCTTCGCCGACCGGGATCTGAATAGGAACCGCCTTAGGGTTCAGTCGCTCCCGAATGGATGCAATGTCTTTTTCCCATCGCGCGCCAACGCGGTCAAGTTTGTTGATAAAACAAATACGCGGCACATTGTATTTGTCCGCCTGATGCCATACGGTTTCCGACTGCGGCTCCACGCCCGCCACGCCGTCAAACACCACGACGCCGCCGTCGAGCACGCGGAGCGAGCGCTCCACTTCCACGGTGAAGTCCACATGTCCCGGTGTGTCGATCAAATTGATGCGATGCTCAAACTCCTTATTTCCTTTGTGATACGTAGGGATCCAAAAACAGGTCGTTGCGGCGGCGGTGATCGTAATGCCACGCTCTCGTTCCTGTTCCATCCAATCCATGACCGCAGCGCCCTCATGCACTTCGCCGATCTTGTGTGAGACGCCCGTATAAAAAAGAACGCGCTCGGACACAGTGGTCTTGCCCGCATCGATGTGCGCGATAATACCGATATCTCGTACTTTTTCCAGTGGATATGCTCGTGTCATAAATAAAATAAAAAACTGCTGACATATGACATCTGCCGGATGCGGCGGCGTCACATATCAAAAGTCAAATGTAAAACGCTGTGCCTACCAGCTGAAATGCGCGAACGCCTTATTGGCTTCCGCCATTCGATGGACATCCATTTTCTTTTTCACTGCCGCGCCTTCGTTTTTTGCCGCAAGCAATATCTCTTCTGCGAGCTTCTCTGCCATCGGCTTTCCTTTCTTTGCGTGTGCCGCGGTAATGAGCCAGCGGAATGCAAGCGCAAGCCGGCGCTCACCGCGCACTTCGCGGGGAACCTGATAGTTCGCACCGCCAACCCTTTTTGATTTCAGCTCAACAAGCGGAGAAATGTTGCGGATGGCCGCGTCAAAAAGCTCCATTGGGTCTTTTTTGGATTCTTCCTTTACCTTTTCAAGCGCGCCATACACTACCCGTTCTGCGATCGTTTTCTTTCCGCCGATCATCACGATGTTGATAAGCTTTGCCACGATCGGATTGTTATACAGATAATCCGGCTCTATTTCCCTTTTGTATTTTTGTTTTTTCCTCATTTTTTCCTTATTTCCTTATTATTATGCTTTCTTTGCAACTTTTGATCCGTATTTCGATCTTCCGCGCTTCCTGTTTTCCACGCCTGAAGTATCAAGCACCCCGCGCACCACATGATAGCGCACGCCCGGAAGATCTTTCACCCTTCCGCCGCGAATAACTACCACCGAGTGCTCCTGCAAGCTATGCCCCTCACCACCGATGTATGCCGTCACTTCTTGGCCGTTCGTAAGCCGTACTCTCGCGACTTTTCGAAGAGCCGAGTTCGGTTTTTTGGGGGTAATGGTTTTCACCACCGTACATACGCCCCGCTTGAATGGCGAGTTGTAGTCCTTCGGTTTGTTCTTGATAACGTTAAAACTCGTCCCTAATGCAGGCGACTTTGATTTGCTCAAGACCTTCCTTCTTCGTCTTCGTACCAATTGATTGATGGTCGGCATACGGTCAATTATACTTTAAAGTATTAAAACTGCGCGCAAAGCGCGCATATGGAAAGTATCAAATCTACCCAATAAAGTCAACCCCTTAGTAAAAATTGATCAGAAAGAAACGCCGGAAAATAAGCGAAAAAGAACATGGATAACAGGGGTAAGAAACTGAAACCCGAAGAAAATAAAAAGAAGTAAAATAAGCGTGCTGTTCTGTTCTAAAAATCGCTCGAGCGCCGCCTGCCGCTCCCCCAGCACGGCAAAGAGCAGTTTTGACCCGTCAAGCGGAGGGATAGGCACAAGGTTAAACACCCCGAGCAGCACATTGATATATATGATAACCTCAAGCGCCAACGTGAACGTATCGGGGAGCACAATGAAGCGCAACACCATACCGAGAATGAGCGCAACGGCAAAATTGGTGAGCGGCCCCGCGACGGCAATATATGCCGCGTCTCGTTTTGGATTGCGTAAGAACATTGGATTATACGGCACGGGCTTCGCCCACCCAAAGATGATCGATGAACGGCTCAACACAAGTAATGCCGGCAACAGTATCGAACCAAAAACATCGATGTGCTTTATCGGATTCAGCGTTAGTCGTCCGAGATTTTTCGCGGTAGGGTCGCCCAGGTGATTGGCCATCGCGCCATGAGCAACCTCGTGAATTATCGCGGAAAAAATAAGTACCACTATTTGAAATACTGCAAGTTGGAAATCCATATCACCTCACTATACCAAACACTTGCTTCCTTTAAAAGAGTATGCTACACTCCAGCCGTAAAGTTTTTATACAAATCTATGCCAC
>JBBTYM010000072.1:0-4959 GCA_038061765.1 Patescibacteria group bacterium | reverse complement strand
ATGTTCACGCGTAATCTTGCGGTGATGATCGGCGCGGGGCTCGCGCTCAATAAAGCGCTGTCGGTACTCGAAGAACAGTCAGAAAATCAAAAATTAAAAGGAATCATCGCGGAGGTTGCAAATAACGTGCAGGCGGGAAAATCATTCTCTGAATGCATCGGCGCGCACCCTGATGCGTTCCCCGATTTGTATGTGAACATGGTGCGTATCGGCGAAACCGCAGGAAATCTTGAAGAGGTACTCAACGGGCTTGCCGACCAGATGAAAAAGGATCACGACATCGTTTCACGCGTGCGCGGCGCACTTATGTATCCCGCCGTCATTTTCGTGGTCATGCTTATCGTGGGGTATCTGATGATGATACTCGTTGTGCCTAAGCTTGCGGCGACCTTTCTGGATATCGGTGCAGAGCTCCCTGCTTCCACGAAGGTGCTCATCTTTTTGAGCAATATCATGCTGAACTATTGGTATTTTGCAATCGGTGGCGCGATCGGCTTGATCTATGTGATGCGACTGGTGCTTCGCACCGCGGGCGGCAAGAAGGGGCTTGATGCGCTCATTTTACGCATGCCGATTATCAAGGGGCTTTCGCGCAAGCTGAATTCGGCGCGGCTATGCAGAACGCTTAGTATTTTGGTTGATTCCGGCGTTCCCATCGTCAAGGCGCTGGAAATTTTATCCAAAACGCTGTCCAATCATTATTTTTCAGAATCACTCTCAAATGCGTCGCTTGAAATCCAGAAAGGAAAAACGCTGTTTGAATCGCTCAAAAAATACAAAGGGCTGTATCCGCCGTTGGTGGTCCAAATGATCGCAGTCGGCGAAGAAACCGGAAGCTTGACCAAGGTGCTTACTAAGCTCGCGGAATTTTATGAGGACGAGGTGAATGAGCTCACCAAAAATCTTTCTACGATCATCGAGCCTATCATGATGGTGGTCATCGGGGCCGGTGTCGGGTTTTTTGCGCTCTCAATGATCACGCCGATGTATTCGGTGATGAACAACATATGAGTAAGAATCTCTCACTACGTTCTACTCGCTACTCGCTACATTCTTCCACAAAGGGCTTTACGCTTATCGAGGTCGTTGTGGCAATAGGAGTGCTCGCGATCATCAGCACTACTCTTTTTATCGGCTTTAGCAGGGCGACCGAAAGCGCCGACCTGAAGACGTCGGCGTTCAAGGTCGTGGATACGCTTCAATTTGCGCGCACGCGGACCATTGCTTCGCTTGCAAGTTCGCAATACGGCGTGCATTTCGAAGCGGGGCAATATGTGCTGTTTCGCGGCGCGACATATAACGCGTCAGACCCCGACAATATCGTCTATGCGCTTCCCTCGCGCGTGGAGATCGCAACCATCGCGCTTACCGGAGGAGGGAGCGACGTGGTGTTTGACCGTATTACCGGAAAAACAGCACAAAACGGCACGGTAAGCGTGCGGCTCATCGCTGACCCCTCGAAATTAAAAACGGTGGGGATCGCCGTATCGGGACGGTCTGATATATCTGCCGATGCGCTTCCCCCTGCAGATACACGAGTTGCGGATACGCGACATGCGCATTTCACATATTCCCAAGGCATACAATCGGGCGTTACGCTTACGCTGACCTTTCCCGGATTTTTGGCGCAGAATGTCGATTTTCAAAGTTATTGGGATGGTACTGCATTTGATTGGTCCGGCAGCGTTATGGTCAACGGCTCAAATCAGGTTATGCGCATCCATACGCATGCGACGACCGGGTCATCGGCGGATTTTTCTGTCACGCGCGATATGCGGTATAATAATGCTGCACTTGAGATATCGCTCGATGGGCAAAATCTTGTGAACTATGCCGTTGATGGCACGGTCACGCAAGGGTCATCATTGTGGGCGTCAGCCCCGGTGCTTCAATGAACATGCGAATTATGTCTGGTAAAAATAAAGAAGCCGGCATCGGCGTGGCGGAGATCATTATCGCCGTGTTCATCATTTCCGCGTCGTTTTTCGCGATATTGCAGGTGGGCACATTTACCTTAAAAGCGGTACAGGACCGCAACGATAAAGCAAAGGCGCTGATGTTCGCGCAGGAAGGCATCGAGGCGGTGCGCAATATGCGCGATGGCGGCTGGACAGCTAATATTTCAGGCCTTACGTTCGGCGCAACATATTATCTTACGACATCGGGGAGCCAGTGGGCGCTTACGGGTACTAACCCCGGCGTACTCGATAGCAAGTTCACGCGGACGATCGTTTTAGACAATGCGTCGCGTGATATCAATGACAATATTGTTACTGTCGGCGGCACCGATGATCCGAAAACAAAAAAAGCGACGGTAACGGTCAGTTGGGGCTCTCCTCTCAAGAACATGCACCTGACGACATATCTTACCGATATGTTAAAAAACTGAAAGCACACGACTTGAAACATGAAACATGAAACACACAACGCGAAGCAAAAAACCTGTAACGTAAAATGCGAAGCCCCCAGTTCAAAGCTTCGTGGTGGGGGGTTCACGCTTATTGAAATGCTGATATATGTGGCGCTTGCCGGCATCATTACCGCCGTGCTTACGTCGTTTGTGACCGACAATATAAAAGCATACGATAAAGCGCAGGCGCGGCAGAACGTGTTTTATAATGTGAACGGCGCGCTCCGGCTTATCATCGATGAGATCAAATATGCAAAAAGCATTTACACTCCCACCGCAACGCTTGCATCTGACGCCGGGCAGCTTTCGCTTGAGACATTATTAAATCCCCCCACAGGAGAGAATATTGCGTACGTTGATTTTTATGTGGATAATGGAAGGATATATGAAAAGAGAGAGGGGCAAGCGGCAAGCGCGCTTACATCGGAGCGGGTGTTCATAGAGCGGCTGCGATTTACGATGCGTTCCGCCGCCGCGGGCAAGGACTCGATCGATGTTGAAATAGAGGGAAGGATCAATACGCAAAACACCGGGCCGAAAGATCAGGCGCGCATGACGATGAGTTCGACGGCGGCGCTGCGTGGGGAATATTAAAAAATATGAAACAAAATATAAATGAAAAAGGATTTGCCGCGATCGTGGCGGTGATCTCCGTGCTCACGCTCGGGCTCATTTTCAGCTCTGCTTTTTTATTCACCACAATGAGCGGTGCAAAGACGCTGCGCAACGAGGCCGATTCCACGCAAAGTTATTACGCGTCTGAAGCGGGGATCGAAGACGCCATCTATCGCATTAAAAATGGGAAAAGCATCGGGTCGCAAACGGTGTTAACCGTCGGTTCCGCCATAGCAACGACCACCATCGCGACCGTAGGACAGACAAAAACGATCACCGCAGAAGGGACGCTCGCGCAAGCGATGCGGAAAGTACAGACGGAGCTTGAGCTTTCTGCGGAAGAAGCCGATTTTTATTACGGCGTGCAAATCGGTGCAGGCGGCTTGGAAATGAAGCAAAACAGCGTTATTAACGGTAGTATTTATTCCGATGGTAGTCTCGGGTGTCCGTCGAGTTGCACCGGGGCAAAAATAAACGGGGACGCATGGGTCGCGGGAGGTGTTGGCGGTGTCGATCAATCATCGACCGTGCAAAGTGCCGCTCTTTTTGTCGGCACAACGGCGGGGAGCGTGAGTTCGAGTGTAGATACTGCGGGCGACGTGGGTGCATATGATTCGCTTGCGCTCGGCACGGACGGCTTCGCGCGCATTTCATACTATGACGGCTCGAACAGAGATCTTAAATTCGTTCGGTGCACGAACGCCGATTGTTCCACCAAAAATATCACAAGCGTAGACACTACGGGCGACATGGGGTGGCGGTATACTTCACTTGCCATGGGTGCGGACGGCTTCGCGCGCATCAGCTATTACAACAATACGAATGGCGATCTTAAATTCATACAGTGCACCAACGCCGATTGTTCCGCAAAAAATATCACAAGCATTGAGACCACCAATGACGTCGGGCAATTTTCTTCGCTCGCGCTCGGCGCCGACGGCTTCGCGCGCATCAGTTATTACAGTATTTCTGCGGGCGACCTGAAATTCGTCCAGTGTACGAACGCTGACTGCTCAACAAAAAACATTACGAGCGTAGATACGGGAGGCGATGTGGGGAAATACACCGCGCTCGCGCTCGGCGCGGACGGCTTCGCGCGCATCAGTTATATCGATGAAACGAACGATGACCTTAAATTCGTCCAGTGTACCAACGCCGCTTGCTCAACGAAAAATATCGCGAGCGTGGACACGGGAGGGTCGCTGAACCAAAACACCGCCCTTGTGCTTGATGCGGGAGATCTTGCTCATATCAGTTATTACGATAACACCAACGGCGATCTTAAATTTGGGCAATGTACTAATGCTGCTTGCTCAACGAAAAATATCACGAGCGTAGACACATCGGATGATGTGGGGAAATACAGCGCGATCAAGCTTGGCGCGGATACGTTCCCGCGCATCAGTTATTATGACGGCGGCGGCGGGAGCGTGGAGCTTGCGCGGTGCACGAACGCCGGATGTACCGCAAAAACAATTTCGACAGTGGATACCACCAATGATACCGGACATTATACATCGCTCGCGCTCGGCGCCGACGGCTTCGCGCGCATCAGTTATTACAACAATACGAATGGCGATCTGTTATTTGTCCGGTGCGCGGATGATGCGTGTACGCCAGGAGGGGTGCAGGCGGATGCGGCGCAAAGCTTCCAGCCGAGCGCAGACAGCCCTATCACAAAAGTGAGTTTGTATCTTAAAAAAGTTGGCAGTCCGCCCGATGCGACGATGCGGATCATTGATGATGTTTCCGGTGCGCCCGGCAGCGCGGGAGACGTGGTAACGACGGGGACGATGAACGCTTCTTCGGTGGGAACGACCTATGCATGGATCGATGTAGGTTTTTCTACTAATCCGACGCTGAATAACACGCAAACCTATTGGATCGTGCTTGATGGCGGAAATGACGCGTCAAATTATTGTGTGTGTGGATAT
>JBBTYM010000071.1:0-14210 GCA_038061765.1 Patescibacteria group bacterium | reverse complement strand
GTGTGTTTTGATTCGGGCGGTATTTCGATCAAACCCTCCGAAAGCATGGATGAAATGAAGATGGATATGGCGGGCGCGGCGGCGGTGATGGCGTCATTTTTTACGGCCTCCCGGCTTGGACTCCCTATGAATATTGTCGCGGTGATCCCTGCGGTGGAAAATATGCCGAGCGCAAAAGCATACAAACCGGGCGACATCATCAAAACGGCGTCGGGCAAGACGATAGAGGTGCTCAACACCGACGCAGAGGGACGCATCATCCTTGCCGATGCCCTGCACTTTGCGGTGTCTGAATTCAAGCCGACGTATCTTATTGACCTTGCGACGCTGACCGGTGCATGCGCGGCGGCATTCGGGAGTCATTACGCGGCGATGCTGGGGAATAACGACGAGCTGATGAGCATGCTGACGGACGCGTCCGAAAAAACAGGCGAGAAAATATGGGCATTGCCGATGGACGACTGCTATAAAAAGCAGATAGAAAGCGAGATCGCCGATGTAAAAAACACCGGCGGCAAGACGGCGGGCGCTATTACCGCGGCGCTTTTCTTGAAAGAATTCATTGGCGACCACAAAGCATACGCGCATATTGATATCGCGGGCACCGCGATACTTTCCGAAAAGAATCATTACAAACCCAAAGGCGGCAGCGGCTTTGGCGTGCGGCTCCTCGTGGAATTTCTTGAACATCTTGGTAGAGCATCTTAGGTAAAGAAAGAATAATGCAACGCATATAAATGCCCGAGGGGCATTTATTGCTTATGGTAATTTTTCACAAAACGGATATACTTTTTATATATGGGAGAGCCAAATGACAAAATGTTTATTACAGAAAACTCGGAAAATTCTGATGAGCAGGCTGCTGCAGAAGAAGGTTTTGATTTTGAAAAGATTAATAATGTGGAGACAAATAAATCTTATGAAAAAAAGCAAATACAAGATATTAATAGTTTAAATGATTTTTTCAAAGTAGAATTATATGATCGCAATTTCGGCGATAGAATAATTGCTCTTGGTGAAAAATTAGACCCACTAGTGGTGAGAAAGATATTTCACAAGTACAGTGAAATCATTGATTCTGCGCAAAATGCATTTGAGTATTTCAAAGATAATTTCTTGCAACAAGGGGCGGCGGATCAAAAAACCATAGATCGCATTAGAGAAAATTTGTTTGAAAAAGGCAAGAATCTATTGGAGCGTTTTGTAAGCAAAGCTGAAAGCGGAGAAGATGTCAGCGAAGACGGTGTGTTAGAGGAACTTGAAAACATAAAAACTGAAACCCTCTTATTCACTTCTTCATTCAAAATATTTAAAGAAGAATCAAAATTTATTGATTTGGCGGACATTGCGGCGATGAACTATGATGTGAATTTTGCCGAAAAATTCAAAAATGACGCAAAGCTGATGGGAGAAATGGAGGACATCTATAGGAAAAATTATGAAAACTACCCCCCGAAATTCACAGCCAGGCTCATGAGATCTTTTCAGGATTCTCTCGAAAATCCGAGCACCGTTTTATTCACATTAAAACACAAAGACGAGTTAGCTGCTTTTTGTCGACTCGATAAAAAGACAGACGAAGACGGAGAGACCAAGTCCTTTTATTTCGGCTCTTTTAATGTCAATTCCTCGTATAAGCAGAGCCGTTTGGGCGAGTCGCTGTTTGAGGCGGCTATGATGGAGGCGGGAGCGCTTGGTGTTCCCATCGAAGCTGATTGCGATCCGGCGGCGATGCTCACGAAAAAATATATTGAGAGCGGATTTGTTGTGACCTCACTCTATGATTTTGAAGGCATACCGAGTTTTCATATCGTGTTTGATCATTCTGTAAATAATAACTTGGAATCCAAGCGACTTACCCATGAGGAGATCGCTCAAAAAGCAACGGCTGGCACGGTCGAGGGAGCCCTTATGATCCGCATGTATGCAGAAAAAGAAGCGCCCGACTTTTCTCCCCTACAACATGGATACGTGCTCACCCGTTATTTTTTGCAGGAGGATAAAAAATACTGTGTTTTTGAAAAGATCCCAGCGCAGTCAGAAGAGGTCTTGCGCGCGGCCTAGATGACGGAGTCCGGTGTTGAATGCCAGAGGTGTTCAAAAAGATACACGTGCATTTCGTAGAGATATTGGTCTTCGATGATCACCCCGATCATTTTTCCCGGCACAAGCGTGATGTATGAAACCTTATTGTCGTATATCTGCATGACGCTCCGGAATGGTTTCGCATCGGAGCATTGTATGAGTCTCGTCTGCGTGATCTCCTTGTGGTAGTCGGAAAGATATTTGCGAGCAAAAGGGGTGTCGAGAATGACACCTCTTTTTTTGAGCCCCAGTTTTTCCCGCCTTCTTACATATGCGCTGTTTATTGCATCGATATTTTTGACGATTCCTTCGATATCCGCATACGACAGAATCTCTGTTTTTGAGGTTAATGAATCCTCAAGAGTTTTTTTAATACCATCTAGTCCTTCAAAAAACTGAACGCCCGGCTTCCCGGAGATGAGGTTAAAGTCAGAAATAAGCTGACCAAGTCCACCGTCTAACACGGATTGGGCTTGTTTTGCCTCTTTTTCGCGCTTTTCCGCCAATTCCTTGAGTTTTATTGGGTGAGCGGGCTCAAATTGCGTCGCTTTTCCAGAGATATCATTTTTAGTGACAAGTCCCATTTCCGCCAATTGATCGAGAACTTTATAGATAAGCCCCCTTTTTAAAGGGGTTTTTTTGCTTATTTCACCAGCGGGGAGAGGGCCATTTTTAAGCAAAACCTCGTAAATAACCGCTTGATCACTGGTAATTCCAGCTTGTACTAAAAATTGATCATACATAAACGGAGCATAGCATAATTACTATATTTTGTCACAAATACTTGACAACAATGAAATCATATGATATACTGTCACTATAATATGACAGATATAAGGATATTAGAACATTCAAAAAGCTTATAGATAAAGGATATTTTGCCAATTTAGCAAAAATATGCCACAAGGACTTGACAAAGATATGCAAAGGTGATATAATGCTGGTGAAGATGACAAAACGGAAGTGAGAGGAAAAGAGCTCATTAATACTATAGCACGGGGGTTTACCAGGAAGAAAGATGGAGGAGAGAGAAAATTAGCCGGGAAACAATAGCATAAAGGCGATCCATAGTGACGCATCCCGATAATTTCTTCCCCATCTTTCTCTCTAGTAAAAGAGGAGAGGAAAGCAGAAATTTGTTCTTTATACAGTTCTTTATAAAGGGGATAGCAACAATGTTGTCCCGTTTGCAAAGTGAGGCGCCCTGCATCGTATATCAATGGCAAACTTGATCACTGCGCTGTAAAGGGGTCTTCCCTTGATCAGGAAGATTGCAAAAAAGCACTCCCCACACCCGTTCTTGATACTAAGAAGATCGGCTGGGAATGAAGTCATGAACCCTCTTCGTTCTCAGAAATGTTCTTGCTATCAGCTGCGATTTATAGTCGAGGAGAGAGTGAGAATGTACATTGAAAATTAAATAGAAGGATTGAGAATAAATAATAAATCTCGAGCCCTTGATTGAGAATTTAATTTGCCTATTGTATTGGCGAATTTGAATTCTCTGAGAGTTTTTTTCACCCCACCAAGACACCGATTCGCCACAGGCGAACGGATTACAGAGGTGGGGATGGAGAGAATAATGAAGGTACTGAAAGATGGCGAGTCGTTTATCTCGAAAGATGGGGTCAAGGTAACCTATCACGGAGAAAAAACTGTGATAGGTAAGATGTCTTGCACCGAAGGGTGCGACTACGGCTGCAGTTTCTGCAGCTACGGACTGATGGACATCGAATATGTCGTTCAACCCAAGTTCATACTTGGGTTGAAGATAAGCGAAAGAAACAGAGAGGGTAGGGAGATCTCTGTTTCTTTTGAAAAAAACAATAACGACAGTTTCCTCTTACTTGTGGAAGCTCTCGGTATTGCCATAAAAAATGCGTACGGAAGTAACGCTTCCGTACGCATTATGATGGAAGCGCAATGGAGGATTGCGAAGGCAATCCTCCAAATCATCGATTGAGAATTTAAGTTCGCGCTTCTTCTGGGCGAATTTGAATTCTCTAAGAGGTTTTCAACTTCACAAAAGACACCGATTCGCCACAGGCGAACGGATTACAGAGGTGGGGAAGGAGAGAATAATGATTAAGGTGGATAAATTCATAAGGTCACTTTCCCTCGTTTACGCGAGGGAAAGTGGCACGTGGTACAGGGATGACCTGTGCCGCGAATGCGGGTCGCAGGACCCGTATTGTCCGGCTTGTGGCCGTATGGGTGCAACCCCCCGAAAGGGGGGGTGTCTGGGGTTGCAACAAAACTTCACGGGCGATATGGCTTGTCCATATTGCTCGGAAGAATGTTCCTCCCTTGCAAAATAGGGGGGGTTCAAGGGGCGACGCGTTCATCGTCGCTCTGCTTTTTGAGATGGAGCATTCGCTTTCACTCAGCGAATGCTCAACAATCAAAGAGTTTCAGAGAGGTTCTCTAAAAAAAACCTCTCTCTGTTCAGAGATGTGTATCTTTGCTGATGAGTCCGAAAGGACGAAACAGATTGTTCTTTGATAAACGAGATTTAGCGAAAATTTCTCTTGTTCTACCACTTCACGAGTAGCGCAGTACATATCTCAAAAGAGGTATCTAGCGCGCTATTCATGTCGAATAGCCCTTAATGCGGGGAACGCATTATTTCACGCTCATGGCCACAGGCCACGAGCAAGAAAACAGGAGAATAAAAATGTATCAGTTCACGACGCTCGACCCCCGCAACATTCCGGCCGCGACAGAGGCCAACGACAAGGCATTCGCAAGTCCGGTGTACGGGATCGAGGTGACGGTGCCTGCGCTCGCAAAGCGTTGTACCTTCAATCTCGACCCCCAGCACACCGGGGGCGACGCCAACCGTGCGGCCATCGAGGACGCGCTCATGACGGAGCTTCCGGTCGAGGGTTCCACCCTCGCGACGGTGCGTGCCGATCTCGACGCAATCGGCACCATGGCGATTTTCAACCTCCGGCAAGGGGCGAAGGCCTCGAGTCCGCGATGGAACGGATCAACATGGTGGCCATCGCCGACAAGTTCGCACGCGGTGGCTACTCCGGCCCGAAGCCCCTCCCAACACGGGACAACCCGTGGGACGAGAGCTCGGCAACGGCCGAATCGTCCCGCCCGCTCGCCGCAATTGCGGCGGCGATCATGGACTTCAAGGTCCCGCTGGCCGACCGCGTCGCCACGATGGAAAAGTGGCTGCTCACAGGTGAAGAGCCCAAGCAGTACCGCGACTCCGTCGAGAAGGAGCGGCTCGACATGATCACCGCCCTCGAAGGCGGCGCGATCAAGCACGAGACGCGCTCCGGCGGCAAGATCGCGGTCGTGGAGAGCACGCACCGAGCGACCACCAGCGTAGGGTACTCCCGCGCACCAGTCGTGGTCGCCCTCAACCCGGATTTCAGGTTGGGAGCAGGAGAGCCACACCGCAAGTTCACGGTGTGCGCTTTCGAGGAAAAGTTCGCGGACATCAAGTCGGCGCTCGCCGAGCTCGCGACGCTCGAGGCCGGATGGGGCGGTTCTCCGACAATCGGCGGATCACCGCAAGGTGTCAGTTCCGCCTTGACAATCGATCAGGTCGTTGAGGTGGTCGCGAAGCACCTCCGCTAGGCCCCCATAACAAAAGAGTTTCAGAGAGGTTCTCTAAAAAAACCTCTCTCTGTTCAGAGATGTGTATCTTTGCTGATGAGTCCGAAAGGACGAAACAGAAAATGCGGTAGAATAAAGATAACCATTAAGAAGCCGAGAGCAAGTTGAGTGGGATTAGATCAGGCGATGGCGCAAGCATTATCCCTGATCTGCTCTATGGAGAAGGGATATAAATCTCTCTCCTCTTATATAGTGCTATTCCCTGATCCGCCTAATTTTAAATCAATCAGCTCGCGGCTTCTTAATGGGTATTACTACCCCGAAAATTTATATACAACAACTCTTTTTAATTAGAAAAGGGATTCGTCTCGCAGTGTTGACAAACGCGGTTTTTGGGAGTATAATGGGTGTATCCTGAAATAGTTTGTTACGGTCTGTTCTGAATGAACGGACTTTTATTTTATATAATTTAATAAGTAACAGAAACGTATGATAGACACAAAACAATTTTTGTCAGCGATCAATCAGATCGCGGAAGAAAAAGGGATCTCAAAAGAAAAGATCATTGAGACCATCGAGATGGCGATCGCGGCCGCGTATAAAAAAGACTACGGCGAGCGGGGACAGATCGTCCGAGCGAAGCTCGAGCCGGAAAACGGCGCGGTGACGATGCAGCAGGTGAAGATCGTGGTGGATGAAAGCATGCTTCGTACGCCGGAGGAAGAGGCGCAGGAAGAAGAAGGCACGGCGAGAGAGCACGAGGAAAGCGCTGAAGGCGCGGTCAAAAAGATCACATTCAATCCGGAGCGGCATATTATGCTTGCCGACGCGCAGGCGATCAGAGAGGACGCGAAGCTCGAAGACGAGATCACGTTCCCGCTTGAGGCGCACGAGGATTTCGGCAGAATCGCGGCGCAAACCGCAAAGCAGGTGATCATCCAGCGTTTGCGCGAAGCGGAGCGCGAAATGGTGCTTTCTGAATATAAATCGCGCGAAGGCGAGGTGGCAAGCGCGCAAGTACAGCGGTTTGAATGGAAGAACGTCATTTTTGATCTCGGCAAAACATCGGCGATCATGTACCCGGAGGAGCAGATTCCGCAGGAGCGGTATCGCATCGGCGATAGGATGAAAGTATATATTGTGAAAGTGGATATGACGCCCAAAGGCCCGATGGTGGTCGTGTCGCGTTCGCACCCTCTGCTCATCCAGAAATTATTCGAGCTCGAAGTGCCGGAGGTCGCGTCAGGCGTTGTGCAATTGAAGGCGATCGCGCGTGAAGCGGGTTCGCGCTCAAAGATCGCGGTCGCAACGATTCAAGACAGCGTTGACCCGATCGGGTCGTGCGTCGGCCAAAAAGGCACGCGCGTGAGCACGGTTATTTCGGAGCTCGGCGGCGAAAAGATCGACATCATCGAGTGGTCAGGCGACCCTGAAAAATTCATTGCAAGCGCGTTGTCGCCCGCGAAGGTGCTTTCCGTGAGCATCAATCCTGAAACGAGGGAATCTACCGCGGTGGTTCCCAACGACCAGCTTTCACTCGCGATCGGTAAAGGAGGCCAGAATGTGCGTCTTGCGGCGCGGCTTTCCGGCTGGAAGATAGATGTAAGGCCGGCGGTTGAGGAAGCGGCTGTGGTTACTGCGGAAGAAGAGAGCGGCGCGAGCGAAGAAAAGGAAGCAGAAAACACAGAAACGAAAGAGGCGGATGAACAGAAAACAGAAACCGCACCAGCGCCGGAAAAAGAATAAATAGTATTATTATATTTTTATGAAAAACATTCTTGATGTGTCGTTGGGAGACAAGGCGCCGGACGCGTTCAATGTGATCATTGAGATATCGCGCGGTTCGTCGAACAAATACGAGATCGATAAAGACACGGGGCTTTTGCGGCTCGATCGAGTGCTGTATTCTCCGTTTTTTTATCCGCTTGACTACGGCTTTTTGCCGCAGACGCATTGGCACGACGGCGACCCACTTGACGCGCTCGTGCTCGTGACGCATCCGATCTTGCCTGGCACGATCGTGGAAGCGCGCCCGATCGGCGTAATACGCATGATGGACAATGGCGACAAAGACGAAAAGATCATCGCGGTGGCAACCGGTGACCCGCGATTTGCGGAATACCAAGACATCAGCGATCTTTCCGCGCATCTTCGAAAGGAACTCCAGCATTTCTACGAATACTACAAGCATCTTGAAGGCAAGGAGGTGAAGGTGCTTTCGCTCGAAGGCATCACAGAGGCAAAAGAAGTGATCAAAGAAGGGATCGAGTTGTACAAGAAGTTAAAAACAGGGAACTAAAAACGAAAAGCTGTTCCAAAGTTTTCGTTTTAAGCTCGGCGGCACAAGGATAAAGTATAATTTCGTAATTCAAAGACATATATTTATGGAAGGAGTAGTCTATAAAAAACTGCCCAAATCGCAGGCATCGTTTGCAGTAACGGTCTCAATAGAAGAGCTCGCGCAGGCGGAACGCGGCGCGCTCAAGCGGCTGGCCGAAAACCTCGCGGTAAAAGGGTTTCGCAAAGGCAAGGCACCCGAAGATATCGTGCGTCAGCATGTCGGCGACGCGGGAGTTCTTGAAGAAGCGAGCCGAGGCGTCATCGAAAAAAAATACATCGAGATCCTTAAAGCGCACGAGATAAAGCCACTGGGGCATCCGAATATCGAAGTGAAAAAGATCGCGCCCGGAAACCCGCTGGAGTTTACTATTACGACGGCGACGCATCCGGTGTTCGCGCTTGCCGACTATACGGCAATAGCACAAAAACTCGCGAAAGACCTGATGAAACCCGTCATAGTAGAGGAACAGGAAATACAGGACGCCCTCGAATGGCTTCAGCGGTCACGCAAAAAAGAAGTGCTTGTGGTGCGGCCGGCGCAGAAAGGCGACAAGGTGGAGGTCAACTTTGAAACGCGCCAAGCAGGCGTAAAAATAGAAGGAGGCGAGTCGCGCAATCACCCGCTCACGATAGGCGATAATAAATTCGTTTCCGGGTTTGAAGAGCAACTGATCGGGATGCAGGCAGGAGAAGAAAAGAAATTTTCTATCACCGTTCCCAAAGATTACGCCAAAGAAAATTTGCGCGGCAAAGTGCTTGATTTCACGGTGACGATGAACGCGGTATATGCGGTGGAGCTTCCGGCGCTTGATGACGCATTCGCGCAGGCGGTTGGGAAATTTGAGAACATGGAAGCGATAACAATGAACATCAAAGAAGGTCTGCAAAAAGAAAAAACAGAAACGCAGAAAGAAGAATATCACAAGAAACTCGCCGAAGAGATCGCGACGCGTTCCGGTATTGAGATCGGCGACCTCGCGGTGGCGCAAGAAGCGGACAATATGATCCATGAGTTCAAGCACAATGTGGAGGCGCACGGGTTTGATTTTGATACCTACTGTATGAACATCAAAAAGACACGCGACGATCTGCTCAAGGATTTTACGAAGCAGGCGGAGATGCGGCTTGCGGTGATGTTCGCGCTTGCGGCGATCGCGGAGAAGGAAAGCATCGTGCCATCAGAAGAAGAAGTGGAAGAGCGGTTTCAGCAGGTGGCGCGCCAGCGGGCGCTCGAAGGACGTGCGGTTGAAAACAGCGAGTTGCTTCGCCGGAATGTTTTCGGTATGCTACAGAATGAAAAGGTGTTTGAACGTATCACTAACCCCACAACTCAATGAGCTACTTAATCCCTACCGTTATTGAGAAAACGAATTACGGCGAGCGAGCATATGATATCTACTCGCGGCTATTAAAAGAGCGCATTATCATGCTCGGAGGCCCCGTGAATGACGAAGTGGCGAACGTTATTATCGCGCAGTTGTTATTTTTGGAATCGCAGGATAGCGGTAAAGATATTCAATTTTACATCAATTCCCCCGGCGGTTCGGTGTCGGCGGGGCTTGCGATCTATGACACGATGCAATATGTGAAATGCGACGTGTCCACGATCTGTATCGGCATGGCGGCATCAATGGGTTCGTTTTTGGTTGCTGCGGGGGAAAAAGGAAAACGGTTTATGCTCCCGAACGCGGAGATTATGATCCATCAGGTGATGGGCGAGGTCGGCGGGCAAGCGACAGATATCGAAATTTCGGCAAGGCATATTTTGAAACTGAAGGAGCGGATGACGAAGCTATTCGCGTCGCACACCGGTCAGTCATATGCAAAAGTGGAAAAAGATACCGAACGCGATTTCTTTATGTCTCCCGAGGAGGCGAAAACGTACGGGATCATCGATAAGATCATCACCGCGCGAAAGAAATAAGCAATAGGTTTTATATATCACAAACCCCTGACGCCTTACGCGTCAGGGGTTTGTTTTAGGCGAAGACCATGGCGACTTTGACAAATCTGATAATGTTTGGTATCCTTAGGGGGTTACTATAAATAGCAACTTTGGTATAAGTCGTTCCGGTTTTTAGTTTTTGGCAGGTAAGAAGGTGGCGTAGTATGCCACAAACGATAATACATCTGCCGAAAGATCGAGATTTTATGAGGACATATCGCTTTTTTTCTCTTTTCTCATTACACACCGTGTAAAACGGCATTGTGTTTTTTGCGCGCGGGCTTTCCGCGGCAAGACCTTTCTCAAAAACTCATAACTACATAGG
The DNA here is from genome assembly GCA_038061765.1 of Patescibacteria group bacterium. Taxonomy (GTDB): domain Bacteria; phylum Patescibacteriota; class Minisyncoccia; order GWC2-36-17; family WO2-46-25; genus MEYI01. The sequence goes on along the minus strand of JBBTYM010000071.1, from coordinate 3,942 downwards.
GAGACGAAACGCCAAAGATCTTAAAATATGGATCTTATTGATAATGCGGTGTTAGGGGTTCTCTTTACTATCGGGAGCATTGGCGTGCTCGCCGGTATCGCGATCGGATATGTAATCCGGAAAAAAATCGCGAATATTCAGGCGGGCACGCTTGAAAACAAACTCGCGAAGCTTACGGATGAGTCGCATGCAAAAGCGAAAGAGGTTGTGCTCTCCGCGAAGGAAGAAGCGGTGAAGATATTAGAGAACGCAAAGAAAGAGGAACGGGAACGCGAGGCGCAACTTATCAAGCAGGAAGGGCGGATAGCGAATCGCGAAGATTTTCTCGACAAAAAAGTCGCGGAATACGACCGGCTTGAACGGGAGCTCACCGAGAAGACGGAAAAGATAAAAATAGCAAAAGAAGAGATTGATCGCGCGCAGGCCCAGCAGGCGGCCGCGCTTGAAAAGATCTCGGGGTACTCCAAAGAGCAAGCAAAAACAGAGCTGTTTAACGTCATCGAACAGCAGTATAAGAACGATCTCGTCGCGCAGATCCGCAAGCTCGAAAATGAGAATCACGATGCGTTCGAAAAGAAAGCGAACGACATACTTGCAACTACCATTCAGCGGTATGCGGCATCGCAGGTTGCCGAAATCACCACGACCGCGGTGAGTATTCCGTCCGACGAAATGAAAGGCAAGATCATCGGACGCGAAGGAAGAAACATCAGGACACTTGAACGGCTTACCGGCGCAGAGATCATTGTCGACGACACCCCGGGCACCATTGTTATTTCGTGTTTTGATCCGGTACGGAGAGAAATATGCAAGATCGCGCTTGAAAAGCTGGTCGTGGACGGCAGAATCCAGCCTGCGCGCATTGAGGAAATGGTGGAGAAGGCAAAAGTAGACGTGGTGAATCGTATCAAAAAAGCGGGCGAAGAAGTTATTTATGATCTCGGCATTGTCGGCATCGATCCGAAGTTGGTGAATCTGCTCGGGCGCTTGCATTACCGGACAAGCTACGGACAGAACGTATTGCTTCATTCCGTGGAGATGGCGCATATCGCATCGATGCTTGCCGAAGAACTCGGCGCGGACGTGCAAGTTGCCAAGATCGGTGCGCTGTTTCACGATATCGGCAAGGCGATGGACCATGAAGTGCAAGGTACTCATGTCGAGATCGGTAAAAAGATATTGGAAAAATTCAATATCGATAAGCGCGTGGTGCAGGCGATGCAGTCGCACCATGAAGAGTATCCGTACGAATCAATCGAATCGGTTATCGTGCAGACGGCAGACGCGATCTCTGGCGGCAGGCCGGGCGCGCGCCGCGGCACGATGGAAACATATCTCCGCCGGCTCGAAGAGCTTGAAGGCATCGCGAATTCTTTCGAGGGCGTAGAGAAATCGTACGCGATCTCCGCGGGACGCGAGATCCGCGTGTTTGTCACGCCAGAAAAGATAGACGATCTTGCGGCACACAAACTCGCGCGGCATATCGCGGACAAGATCGAACAGGAATTGAAATATCCGGGCGAGATCAAGGTGAACATCATCCGCGAAACACGCGTGATCGAATACGCCCGGTAGTGAAACTTTGACCGGTTTATTCAGCGGCCATTTAAATTACTGCGCGCATATTTAATAAATTATAAAATGAACTTAGCAATTGTTAGTTAATGCAATTGTCAAAGTTCTACTACTGGGTACGCCCGGTAATCTCATTTTGTGAAAATACTTTTTATCGGTGATGTGATGGGGCGGCCGGGAAGAGAAGCGGTCGCGCGCATACTTCCCACGCTCAAAGAAGAATTTGCTCCCGACCTCGTGATAGCAAACGGGGAAAATCTCGCGCATGGCGCGGGCGTCACACAAAAAGTGGCAGATGAAATGTTCGCTGTCGGCGTTGACGCGATCACGTCCGGCAATCATGTGTTCGATAAAAAAGAGGCCTCGGCATTTCTCGCCGATGCACAGATCCCGTTTATCAGGCCGCTCAATTTTGCCGAGGACGCGCTTGGCCGCGGGTTTATGACGCTCGAGCGAAAAGGGAAAAAGATCATCATCGTTAATCTGATCGGCACGCTTTTTATGGGGGAGGCATATCGTAATCCGTTTTTAGTCATCCGCGCGTTCCTGAAAGAGCGCGCGGATGACGGCGCTATTATCATTGTTGATTTTCACGCGGAGACAACATCGGAAAAGCGTGCGATGGGGTTTTATCTTGATGGTAAGGTTTCAGCGATGCTCGGCACGCATACGCATGTACCGACCGCGGACGCGCAGATACTTCCCGGGGGCACTGCATACATCACCGATGTCGGCATGACGGGAACGACACAATCGGTCATCGGCATGGAAAAGGACGCAGTGATACGCGCATTCTGCGGTGAGCAGGCGCGCCCCGATATCGCAGAGGGCGAAGTTGCGGTGGACGCGGTCATTATGGATATTGAGGATGCGACCGGTCGCGCATTGTCCATTTCACACATACACAGAGTTTTCGCATAATAGGACAGCTGTGCATAACTTTGTTGCATTATTTGACTTTTCCTCGTATTATTGTGTTATAGCGTTGTTCATTTACATATAGGCGAAGCGGAGTAAAACACCACTGAACTAAAAAAGGAGGAGAGGCAATGGCCGGTGACGCGAGACTATCCAATAACGAAATGATCACTCTGCACGAGATGAACTTCGACGAGATTTTTCCTATGTTCGCCGAAGAGGATGCAAGGTTAAAGGGAGGACCATACCAAAAGGGGTACATTCCGATAGAGGACATGCTCACCGTGACGCCGGACATGGAGGGCATCATCGACGAGCGGCGCGTTCCTGCGCCGGCAGAAGAATCCAAAAAGCCGGAAAGGGGCAAGTGGTATTATTTTCGCCCGAAACCGCAGGATCTTAGGCCATTTCACGCGATAATGGCGATGTCCGAAAACGATGATCTCGGACACCCCAGCTTCTCATCACCCTTTTTGGGAAAGGGACGCGTAAAGATCACGTATCATCGCGGCGGGAAGACGGTCCGCCAGAAAAAGGAAGTATCCCCCTAACTTATCAAAAAGGAGGTGGGTTATGGCACAGCGCATTGGGTCGCTTAAAGACATGATGCCGGAGTCCAGTCAACACGACGTTCTTCGCGAAGGGATCATATGTTTTTTGGTGGAAAACACGATTATTCCTGTGCGTTTGTGCTCCCCGCCGCCGAGTTCTTTTGGCGAAGAAGAAGCAGATTATTGCATTGCGTATTCCTGATAAAGGGGTGGCAAAAAAGCGGGGAATCCATCCCCCGCTTTTTCTTTTTGCAAATGTGGCAAAAACTGCATTTTTGCACTGTTCCCGTTTTGTCTGAAGCGTAGCGAAGTCACAAAACGCAATCCCGTTTCGGGGCTGTTTGTTGCTAATCGCTACGCTCTTAGACAAACAGGGAGGCACGACTGCGCTTCGCTGGACTGCTGTTTGTGCCCCCATCGCTTCGCTCTGAGACAAACAGGGAGGCAAAAACTGCATTTTTGCACTGCTGTTTGTTGCTAATCGCTACGCTCTTAGACAAACAGGGAGCTTGTATTGCTTGTGTTTCTTTGGTATACTGTAGGAGTAATCAATATTTATTTTTTAAAGGTCGTGTGTGAGTTAACGTTTTAATCAAATATATGAATAAAGATGCATTAGTAGAGTCAGTACTTGCAAAGGCGGGTTTGGAGACAAAAAAGGCGGCACAAGACGCAGTGGAGGCGGTGTTTAGCACCATTCAGGGCGCATTGTCCAAGGGCGACGAGGTGGCGATTTCCGGTTTTGGTACGTTCTGTGTGAAGGCCCGAGCCGCGCGCCAGGGTGTGAACCCAAAAACAGGCGAGAAGATCCAGATCGCCGCAACCAAGGTGCCAAAATTCAAGGCAGGCAAAGGGTTGAAGGATTCTGTGAAGAAATAAATTTACGATATTTGATCGA
>JBBTYM010000070.1:0-2822 GCA_038061765.1 Patescibacteria group bacterium | reverse complement strand
ACCGATATTCATCACGGCGGATCATGGAAATGCGGAGACAAATCGCGATCAAGAAACCGGAGAACCGCATACTGCACACACGACAAATCAGGTACCGGCGATCCTCGTCACGAAAAACGCCCGCCTGAAAAGCGGAACGCTTGTCGATATTGCGCCAACGATACTTACTCTGCTTACGATCCCAGTCCCCGCATCAATGACGGGAACATCATTGCTATAAAAAATAACAAGATAAGACTATCTTCTATTGAACGAAGAGAAGCGGCGCGGGCGACTCTGCGGGCGCGCGTGAGGACTAGATGAAGGGCGGCTTGGCGCGGCGCCGGATGAAGGGCGACCATACGAACTCCCTGAAGGGCGTCCCTGCGGACGACGGCGCGGCTCGTCGTCATAAGTATATTCTTCGCGCGGGAATGAACGAGCTGGCGGAAGCGCGGGAAGCTTTGACACCGGCAATGTCTTGCGAATAAGCCGTTCGATAGAATAGATCTCCCTTCGCTGATCGTGCGAGGCAAACGTGATCGCATGCCCGCCCGCGCCCGCTCGCGCCGTACGGCCAATGCGATGCACATAATCATCAGAATTTGAAGGCAGGTCGTAATTAACCACGAGCTCGATCCCCTTCACGTCAATTCCTCGTGCGGCAATATCCGTCGCGACCAGCACCCGGTATTTGCCTGACTTAAACCCGTCGAGCGCTTCTCTTCGCTGGCCCAACGACCGATTCGAGTGGATCTCGGCAGAATTTACTCCTATGGATCGCAATTGCTGTGCAATGCGCCGAGCGCCGTGTTTTGTCTTAGAAAATACAAGCGTTGACCCTCGGTAGGTTTCGAGCGTTTTCTCAAGCAATCCGAATTTCTGATCCCGCGATACGATAAAAAGTTCCTGCGTGACGCGTTCCGCGGTCGAACCTGTCGGCGCGATCTCGATCCTCATCGGAAGCTTCATATGCACCGCCGCCATCTTCATGATCTCCGGAGGCATGGTCGCGGAAAAAAGCATGGTCTGCCGTTCTTTCGGGAGCTCTTTGAATATCCGCGAGATCTGCGGGAGAAAACCCATATCAAGCATGCGATCGGCTTCATCAAGCACCACGATCCGCGCGCCATCAAGTCGGAGCGTTCTCTGCTCCACATGATCGATAAGCCGCCCCGGTGTTGCGATAATGATATGAGGATTTCTTCCGAGCGCCTGCTTCTGCGGCCACATCGATGTCCCGCCGATCAACACCGCAGTGCGAATGCCGAGGCCCTGGCCGATCTTTCTTAGTTCCTCGTCTACCTGAAGCGCAAGCTCGCGCGTCGGCAAAACCACAAGCCCCTGCCCTTTTACCTGCGAGAGGCGCTGGATCATTGGGATACCGAACGCAAGCGTTTTACCGGTTCCGGTCTGCGCGATCCCTACAACGTCTTTCCCATCTATCGCGCTGGGAATTGCCTGTTCCTGAATCGGCGTTGGCGCCGAAAAATTAAGCTTCGTTAATACTTCTAGCAATGCCGGCGCAATACCGAGCCCGTGAAAACTTCCGCTTTTTTCTTTTGTATGCTGTTGCATAAATATACATTTAAAAAATTAATGATGGGTTCCCGTCTTCCTTATTATTAGCAATTAATGATGGGTTCCCGTTTTGTCTGAATCCGCCATTTGGCGGAAAAGCTACAAAACGCAATCCCGTCTTCCTTGTTATTATACAATTAATGATGGGACTCTCGCTTCTCCTTCAGATACACGATGAAGGAATCAAATACCCCGAGCATGAACTTAAACGGGGTTTCGATGATGAAATCCATGATAAGCACGAAGAGATTAATAGAAGAGAATTTTTTACTCAGCCACCCGCCCGCGCGTATGATAGGGATCGTCAAGAAATGCCACAGAATGCCAAGCGCCCCCTCGTTTTCGGGCGTAACACTCCATTTCTTCGCTTTATGCCGTATTCTGATGCCAAAATAGCTCACCAGAGTTAGGAAGAAAAGGAAGAGCAAGACGCTGGCAATGTTGAATTGGAGCGCCTTCAGCAGGCCTAAAATGATGCCGAAGCTTACCATAAACAGGAAAAAATACAAGAGCCCGAATATGGTCGTCAATACGCCGTCTTTGTTTTTGGGCTTTATGTAGATCATTTTGATGTTCTCATCACTCACCATGCTCTGCGTGCCGGCAATGATCTGGCTTTTATTCTTCTCCCCCGGCAATCGTACGAATTTCACCATCATAAACAACAGCAACGGATGAAAGATAATGTTGGTGCCAAGCGCGAAATAATTGACCGATCCCAGTATGAACTTTTCATACGGCAGTTCAAGTACGAATGCCAAAATGATCTTGGTAAGAAAAATATATGCGATCGTGCGCGTACCGCTGTTGCTCACAATAACTCTCTGCTGTGCGTATTTTTCGTTCAGTAATTCTTCCACCTGTGTTTTCAACCGCGCGGGATCATCAAGTGTTGACGACGCCATGACGCCGTATTTCGCGACGATCTCTTGCGCCATTGAAAAATAGATGGCGTGATTGCGCAATTTATATGAAATACGCCATCCGAGGTGATCCGCAAGCTCCTGCTCGATCAATGCCGCGGTGCGGGCGAAATTCGGCACCATGCGTTCAAGCTCCTGCTCATCTCTGCCGCAGCCAGCCAGTTCAGGAAAATATTTCGTAAGGAGCACGTAAAACAGAACGTCCTGATCATCGTCCAGCAAACTCCTTCTGCACCCGATATATGCTTGGATCCGGAAACGGGCATCATCGATCTCGCTGGTATATTTGATATGCGGCGAAACGGTCTCGTAAAAACACTCCGCCATGAGGTCGCTTAA
>JBBTYM010000069.1:0-1627 GCA_038061765.1 Patescibacteria group bacterium | reverse complement strand
CGCCGCGCCGATGCTTTCGCTTGAAGATGCGTTTTCACAAGACGATATGGGCGCGTGGGAAGAGCGCATCAGAAAGGTGTACCCCAGGGGAGCGCATGGGTATTTCGCTGAACTCAAAATAGATGGGTTTGCGATATCGCTTGAGTATGAAAATGGCGTTTTGAAGCGCGCCTCAACACGGGGCGACGGAAAGGTGGGCGAAGACGTCACCGAAAACATCAAAACCATTGAGGCGGTTCCCCTTACGCTTCCTACCCACGCGTTTATCATAAAAGAGGCAAAAAACCGCATAACCATCATACAAAACGAGAAAATCATGAAGATCCTGAAAGCCCATATATACAGGGGGAATATAGAAGTAAGGGGCGAGGTATATATGGCAAAAAAGGTGTTTGAAGCGATTAACCGCGAGCGCAAAGAGCAGGGCGAACCGCTCTATGCCAACCCCCGTAATACCGCAGCTGGGTCTATCCGCCAGCTTGACCCGAAGGTCGCGGCATCCCGCAAACTCGACTTTTTGGCGTACGACCTGGTTACTGATCTCGGCCAGCGCACGCACGCGGAAAAGCATGAGATCCTGCGCGCGTTGGGGTTTCGCACGGATACATATGCGCGCGAAAGTGAAGCACTTAGCGATGTGTATGTGCTGTATCGAGACATAGAAACAAAGCGCGAAAAATTGCCATATCAAATAGACGGCATGGTGGTAAGCGTGAATGACACCGAAACGTTCTCTCGGCTTGGCGTGGTAGGCAAAGCGCCGCGCGGCGCGGTGGCGTTCAAATTCCCCGCAGAAGAGGCAACGACAACAATAAAAGATATTATCGTGCAGGTGGGCCGCACGGGCGCGCTGACGCCGGTAGCGCATCTTGAACCGGTGCCGATCGGTGGTACGATCGTATCGCACGCGTCGCTTCATAACGAAGACGAAATAGCGCGACTAGGCGTAAAGGTAGGCGATACGGTGATCGTGAAACGAGCAGGCGATGTCATCCCAAAAGTCGTGAGCGTGATCGTAAATCTCCGTACCGGGAAAGAAAAAGCATTTCATATGCCGAAGCGCTGTCCGGTGTGCAATGAAGATGTCGTGCGCCTTGAAGGCGAGGTGATCGTGCGGTGCGTCAATAAAAAATGCCCCGCGAAAAACAAAGAAGCGCTGTATCACTTCGCGGCGAAGCCGGCGTTCAATATCGTGGGGCTTGGGTGGAAAATTTTAGATGCGCTTTCCGATGCGGGGCTGGTATCTGACCCGGCCGATATTTTTGCGATAGAAAAGGCGGATCTCATTCCACTTGAGCGGTTCGCGGAAAAATCAGCCGACAAGCTTATCAGCTCAATAGAGAAAGCCAAAATGATCGCGCTTGCGAAGTTTTTGTACGCGCTTGGCATTGTGCATGTGGGGGAAGAAACGGCGCTTGATCTTGCAGGGTATTTCGCATCGCGGGGGCAGGTAGCGACTCCGCGTGACCTCATGCATGCGGCAGAGAAAGAAACAATAGAAACACTTCAAGCGATTCCCAATATCGGCAAAAAGGTTGCCGCAAGCATCGATGCGTATTTTCACAGTGCATATGCGCGGCGGCTTTTGCAAAAATTAGCCGACGCTGGTATCATCATACACAGTCCG
>JBBTYM010000068.1:0-2338 GCA_038061765.1 Patescibacteria group bacterium | reverse complement strand
CGGGTGGAGATCGTTGGGGGTGGATAAAGAAGATCATGTTTACCGGTGGCATCGGACAGATGGATGCGCGGCACACGAAAAAAGAAGATGCAAAGAAGGGAATGTATATCGTGCAAATAGGCGGTCCTGCTCATCGCGTTGGTGTTAGTGGGGGCTCTGCTTCCAGTAAGCTTCACGGAGAAAATGATGCACAGCTTGATTTTGGTAGTGTGCAGCGCGGCGACCCGGAGAAGGAACAAAAAATGAATCGCGCCGTCAGAGTATGCGTGGAAAAGGGTGATGCAAACCCAATCGTAAGTATTCACGATCAGGGAGCAGGGGGGCCGGCGAACGTGCTCAAAGAGCTGGTTGAAAAAACCGGCGGACGAATCGAGCTGCGGCGTATCACGCTTGGCGACGCAACACTTTCAGTGCTTGAGATCTGGATCGCCGAATACCAGGAGCGCTGTGGCTTGCTTATTTCTCCTTCACAGATCGATGAATTTAAAGCGATCTGTGAGCGAGAAAAAATAACATGCGAAGTTCTCGGGGAAGTGACCGGTGATGGAAGATTTGTCGTGCATGATGAGAAAGACGATACGACGCCGGTGGATCTTGATCTCGCAAAAGTACTTGGAGGCATACCGCAGAAGACGTTTACCGATGAGCGGCGTAAACAGAAATTGTATCCGCTTGCATTGCCTCGATGTGAAACAAAAAAAGAGGCAGTTGCGGATGCGTTGTATAGGGTGCTTCAGAACATCGCCGTTGGATCAAAGAGGTTTCTTGTGAACAAAGTAGACAGAAGTGTCACCGGACTCATTGCTCAACAGCAATGCTGCGGACCACTACATCTTCCTGTGAGCGATGTTGCCGTTGTCGCGCAAAGCCACTTCGGATTAACGGGTGCGGCTACTGCCATCGGTGAACAGCCGATCAAGATGCTGATTGATCCTGAAGCGGGTGCACGCATGGCGGTGGCAGAAGCGCTTACCAATATCATGTGCGCACGAATCAGCGCACTTCAGGATATTAAGTGTTCGGCAAACTGGATGTGGGCGCCAAAACTTCCTGGAGAGGGTTCTGCAATGTATGACGCGGCATGTGCGATGCGCGACCTTATGGTCTTGCTAGGTATTGCTGTAGACGGCGGAAAAGACAGCTTATCCATGGCAACGCGCGTAGGAGAAGAAATTGTAAAATCTCCGCGCGAGCTTGTCATTTCCGCATATGCGACAATGCCCGATATTACGAAGGTGATAACTCCCGATATCAAGAAACCGGGGCAAAGTGACCTGATATTTCTTGATCTTGGAAGGGGGAAGGCGCGGCTGGGCGGTTCCGTTTTGGCGCAGGTATACGGGCAGATCGGCGACGAATCTCCCGACATAGACGATCCTGAAATGCTGAAACGCCTTTTTATGGCGGTGCAGCAGCTTATCGGGGATGACCTGATCCTTTCCGGACACGACGTCAGTGACGGCGGCGTCATCACGACGCTTCTTGAAATGGCGTTTGCAGGGAATTGCGGCATGATAGCGGGTTTTGTCAGTCGACATGATCCCGTGGAAAAATTGTTTGCCGAAGAAGCAGGGTTTATTCTCGAGTGTGCATGCAAGAATACCGAAAAGGTGCTTGCCATACTTGGGGGTTTTGCTTTATTCCCCGTGCTCATGGGGAGTACGGCGCGCGAGCAGCGCATACGCATCGAGTATAATCATGCGTCGGTGCTGAATGAAGACATGCGCGTGCTCAGACAACAGTGGGAAGAGACGTCATATCAGATCGAACGGCTGCAGATGAACCCCGTGTGCGCAGAGGAAGAAAAGAAAAACATCTTTGCCCGCACCGGTCCGCAGTATGCTGTTTCGTTTTCACCCAAGCCGACATCAGAGAATATCCTTACTGCGGCTCATAAGCCGAAAGTAGCGATACTCCGCGAAGAAGGAAGCAATGGCGACCGCGAAATGACATCGGCATTTTATCTCGCTGGGTTTGAGACATGGGATGTCACCATGACCGATCTCATCAGCGGGAGCATTACGCTTGATGGATTTCGGGGGCTTGTGGCTGTTGGCGGATTTTCGTATGCCGATGTGCCCGAAAGCGCGAAAGGGTGGGCGGCAACCATACGGTACAATAAAACGCTTCAGAAAATGTTTGAGGATTTTTTTGAAAGACCTGATACATTTTCGCTCGGCGTATGTAACGGATGTCAGCTTTTCGCACTTATGGGATGGGTGCCGGCAAACGGGATCGCTGATTCACGGCAACCGCGGTTTATTCAAAATGCTTCAGGGCGCTTTGAATCACGGTGGCCGACTGTAAAGATCCTGGAAAGCCCTGCCATCAAGCTTCG
>JBBTYM010000067.1:0-3371 GCA_038061765.1 Patescibacteria group bacterium | reverse complement strand
TGACAGATAAAAAAAGAAAAGTATTGACGCTGTGCGTTATCCACGAGCATCCGCGGGTGCTTTTGGGTATGAAAAAACGCGGGTTTGGGGAGGGAAGGTGGAATGGGTTTGGCGGAAAAGTACAGGAAGGCGAGACAGTGGAAGAAGCGGCAAAGCGGGAGCTTATGGAAGAAGCGGGCGTTTCCATTGGCAATATTGAGCGTGTGGGGCGGCTTGATTTTGAATTCACGGCAACGCCGGACGAAATTTTGGAAGTGCATATTTTCAGAGGGGCGGATGTGCAAGGAGAACCGACGGAAAGCGACGAAATGAAACCGCAGTGGTTTCACGTAGACGAGATCCCGTTTGCAAGTATGTGGCCGGATGATAAGCATTGGCTCCCGATGTTTTTGGAAGGAAAGAAATTCTGTGGGAGATTCTTGTTCGGCGAAGGCGATGCGATCGTGGAGATGGATCTAAGCGAAATGGTATAAAAAAATATGCCACTCTATTTTATCACCGGAAATAAAGATAAGTTTGCAGAAGCGCACGCGATACTCGGTGATATTGAGCAGTTAAGCGAGGAATTACCCGAGATACAGGAGATCGACGCGAGAAAAATCATTGAAGCAAAGCTCCACAGAGCGAAGGAGTTGAGAGAAGGAGAATTTATTGTAGAGGACACATCGCTTTATTTTGATAGCTTGTGCGGGCTTCCTGGGCCGCTGATAAAATGGTTTTTTCGCGCAATGGGTAACGAAGGGTTGTGGCGTATTGCGACGGACGCAGGAAACACAAAAGCGGAAGCGCGAGTGCTTGTCGGATATGCCGATAAGGACGGGGAAACACATTTTTTTGAAGGAACGGCAAAAGGGAACATTGTCGCGCCGCGCGGGGATGGCGGATTTGGGTGGGATGCGATTTTCCAACCAGACGGCAACATGAAAACATTCGCAGAAATGACAAAAAAAGAGAAAAATGCGATAAGCATGCGCCGCGTCGCGCTTGAAAAATTAAAGGAGTTTTTTGAGAAATAATGATACGGCAATGATAAATACTGATTTTTTCGTAAAAAGAAATAAAAAGGGGTTTGCAGTTTATGCTGGAAGACCGTATAAAAAAGGGGATGTGGTGTGCGTAATGGAAGGGGAAAAGAAAATACCAGATGATCTCTTTAATGTACTTCAGATAGGAAAGAGAGTGTATATGAATTTGAAAAAACCGTACGTGTATTTTAACCATTCCTGCGATCCGAATACAGGAATGCGCGGCGTCGCCACGCTTTTTGCTCTGAAAAATATCAAAAAAGGAGAAGAAATAACGTATGATTATTCGACGACCATGTGGGAGGATTTTCGATGTCTTTGTGGGTCAAAAAAATGTCGTGGCGCGGTGATTGATTTTTTTCTCTTACCCACAAAAACACAAGAATTTTATTTTAAAAAAGGATCTCTGCCTGATTTTATTAACAGAGAATATAAGAGAAGAAACAGGAAGAATGTATGAAAAAAAAGACTAGAAAAAAAATCGTAGTTGCGGTAAGCGGCGGGTTTGACCCCATTCATGTGGGGCATGTGCGGATGTTTGAGGAGGCAAAAAAACTCGGGGACGAGCTGGTGGTTATACTCAATAACGACAATTGGCTTCGCACAAAATAGCACGTTATTTTTATGGGACAAGACGAACGCGCGGAGATCATTAAAGCGTTAAAGCCGGTTGATCGCGTGGTGTTGACCGCGCATAAAGAAAACCCAACCGATATGAGCGTATGTGCGGAACTAAAGAAAATAAAGCCGGATATATTTGCAAACGGCGGAGACCGGAAGCACGACAATATTCCCGAAGTAGCAATGTGTCAGAAAATCGGATGTGACATGGTTTTCAACATCGGCCATGGCGGCAAGGTGCAGTCAAGTTCATGGCTTCTTGCCAAGTATCATGAGAAAGTAAGTAGTGTGAAGAAAAAGTAAAAACATAACGCGGCTTCCGGTGTGCGCGTAATTTCCTTGATTTTATCATGGTGATATGTTAGATTTTTCACGCGCAACAGGTGCGCGTGTACTTTTACAATTTATTCTTACAACAACAAATTCCACACAGGAGGAGTGATGATGAAGCGTACAATGGTTTTACGGGGTATTGATTTCGGTCCGGTGCTTGATGCATCGGGCACGCGGGGGTTTTTTGGCGAAGGATATCCGTATCATGAGATCTTTTCGCATGTTGGCCTTGATTTTGCCGGTTCCACGTTTGTCGCAAAGACAATGACGCTTGAGCCGCGCACGGGGAACATGCGCGGACTTCGTGCCGATGGCACGATGCCATGGTTGGCATTCAGGCAGAGCTGTATCGTGGTAAGGCCGCTGAAAGGAGTAGCGCTCAATGCGGTTGGGTTGAGCAATCCGGGGGCAGAGGCGCTGTTTTCGCAGAAGCTATGGCAGAATCGCACAGATCCGTTTTTTCTTTCATTCATGTCGGCGAAAGAAACAATGCGCGAGCGCATCGAAGAATTAAAGAAATTCATAAATCTTTTCTGCATATCTCTTCGCGGGTTTTCTCGCGGCGTCGGTCTTCAGCTGAATTACTCGTGTCCGAACGCCGGCGTGCATCATGACGATCTCGTTGCGGAAGTCCGCAAAGGGCTGTCGATCGCGTCATCGCTTCGCATTCCGCTGATGCCGAAGTTCAACGTGCTATTTCCTATCGAAGCGGCCGCAGAGATCAGTAAGGATCCGGCGTGTGATGCCCTGTGCGTATCCAATACGATTCCGTGGGGTCAGCTTCATGCGCGGATCGATTGGCGCGATCTTTTTGGAGCATCGCATTCACCGCTTGCGCGCTTTGGCGGCGGAGGGCTTTCCGGCGCGCCTCTTCTTCCGCTTACGGCGGAATGGGTACGCAACGCGCGTGCCCAGGGCATAACCAAGCCGATAAATGCCGGCGGAGGCATCTTGCGTCCGCGCGATGTGGTCACGCTTGCCGAGACGGGTGCGTCATCCGTATTTATCGGGTCTGTTGCGATGCTTCGCCCATGGCGCGTGCATCGCATCATCAAAAAAGCGCACAAGGTGTTCACAATGGGCGCTCAGTGAAATAGAAACGGAGGTCTAAAAAAACAAAACGCGGATAGTTATACTGTCCGCGTTTTTTGTTGGCAGTTTGTGATGAGCGCGACGAGATCGTTTATCGCCTTTTCTTTGCCGCCCGGCTCAAATGAGTTGATGATCTCCGCGGCGAAGTTGAGATGGACTTTCCCGCGCTCTTTGTCGGCATTGATGCGCTCTTTATGTTTTTCATAGAACACTTCTCTCATTTTTTCTGCGTGTGCGGGGATGATCTTGATCGGCGCGACCGTGTAGCCGGCATTTATGAGATCGTATACGGCACTTTAA
>JBBTYM010000066.1:0-15489 GCA_038061765.1 Patescibacteria group bacterium | reverse complement strand
CGGTCGGTATATGGGCGATAAACGCCTTTCTGCCACATACGGTACAGTTCCGTGTTTTTAACGACCATGCATGGGTATATCTTGAGCATGTCGGGCTGAAAACACGGGTCGGTAAACAGCGTTTTGAACATCGCGACGTCGCGCGCGGGGGTTGAGCCGGGGAGATTGGGCATCATGTGGTAATTGATCTTGAACCCAGCGTTTTTAAGGAGTGTGGTGGCGCGCGTGACGGCATCGATATGATGGCCGCGCTTGGAAATATCAAGCACATCGTCATACACGCTTTGCACGCCAAGCTCTACGCGCGTACACCCATAAAGGCGCATGCGTTTTATTTCATCCTCATTCACCCAATCGGGCCGCGTCTCAAGCGTAAGCCCCACGAGCTTATGCGCGGCATGTCTGCGGTTGTATTCTTGGAGCTTGCTAAGCGATGCGGTTTGTTTTTTGCCTGTAGAATTTTGTTCGTTCAACGCTTCATACAGGCGTGCGATGAATTGCTCTTGGAAGCGATGGGGGATGGATGACCACGTGCCGCCGATGACAATGATCTCGATCTTGTCGGTCGCGTGCCCCTGTGCCGTAAGCGATGCAAGACGGCTCGCCACCTGAAGATAGGGATCGAACTTATTAGCTATCGCGCGCATCACCGCGGGCTCGTTGGAGAGATAGCTTTTTGGCATACCGCGCTCGGTGGGGCAGAAAACGCATGTGCCCGGGCATGCGCCGTTGGGCGTCATGACGGTGATTGCGGCAATGCCCGACAGCGTTCGCACTTTTCTTTTTATGATAACGCGCGCAAGCGCCGAGTGCGGCTTTATTTTCTTTGCCGCAATGAGTTTTCGGTATGCGGCAAAAAGCGCGACGTTCGACGCAAGCCCTTCAGTGCCGCCCGAAGCGTGCGCGCGCCTGATCACGTCAAACGAGGCCTCCGTAAATGTTTTTTTACGAGCCGCTTCGATGATTATTTTTTCAGGTATTGTTAGCATTTTGGAATTAGTGATACGCTTTTATGTATGCACAAGCAGTATGCCCAATATCTCATAGAAAAGACAAGAGCGGATTACGACCGCATCGCGTCTGACTTCGACCGTACGCGCGCGTATGTGTGGAAAGAGCTGGAACAATTTGCGGCGCATGCAAAGGAAGGGCAGAGGGTGCTGGACTTTGGGTGCGGGAACGGACGCCTTTTTGAATTGTTCAAGGGTAAAAAAATCGCTTACACCGGCATCGACCAGTCGGGAGGATTGATCGCGCACGCGCGCATGCGACACGCGGAAGATAGTGCGAGCGGAACCGCGCAGTTCATTGAAGGGACGGGCGACACGCTTCCATTCCCGGATGCATCGTTTGACTGCGTGTTTTCCATCGCGGCTATTCATCACATTCCTTCGGTAGAAAAAAGAGAGATAGTGATGTGGGAGCTGCGCCGCGTGCTTATGCCGGGCGGTACGCTGGTGATCACAACGTGGAACTTATGGCAAAAAGAGTATCGCGCGCTTGTAGTGCGTGCGGCACTTCATAAGATCATCGGACGCTCACAACTTGATTTTTTTGATGTGTTCGTGCCGTGGAAAAACAATAAAGGAGAGGTGCAAGCACAGCGGTATTATCATTGCTTTTCTTTGTTTTCGTTGCAGCGGCTCGTGCGCCGCGCCGGGTTTTCGCTTCGTGAGAGCGGATATTTCGGAGGAAAATCGGGGAAGTTCAATATTTACGTAATCGCCGCAAAAGAGTAGGATACTACGGTATGGCAACGCTTCCACGACAACTTACTGAAATCTCATTTGCGTCCATTATGAAGGCGGCGGCGGTCGTACTTGGATTGGTGCTTATGTATTCCGTTAAAGAGATCATCGCGCTCGTGTTTCTCGCGATCATTATCGCATCCACCGTTGACCGGTGGGCGAGCTTTTTTGAGCGATACAAGATCCCTCGTATGGGAGGCGTGGCGCTGGTTTACGCGAGCTTTGTCGCATTTCTTGTTGTGGTGCTGTACTTCATCGTCCCGCCTATTGTGGAAGAAATAAAACAGCTGATAGTTTTTCTCCCTGATTATTATGACGTCGCGGCAAAACAGATATTTAGGACCACGCGCGGCATTTCACCCGAGTATGCGCGGAACATGCAGGAGTTCGTGGCGGGGCTTGAAGCGCGTATCACCGGGTTTACCTCGGGCGCATTATCCGCCGCCGTCAATGTCTTTGGCGGCATTGTGTCGTTTGGCGTCGTGATCGTTATCTCATTTTATCTTGCAATGCAGAAAAGAGGAGTGGAGGATTTTTTGCGGCTCGTGACGCCGAAGGCGCAAGAGGACTATATTCTTGATGTGTGGCGGCGCGTGGAAATAAAGCTCGGGAAATGGCTCGAAGGACAGCTTTTACTTGGGTGCATCGTGGGCGTTACGGTGTTTGTCGGGCTTTCAGTGATCGGCGTACCTTACGCGCTACTCTTGGGGCTGGTGGCGGGGATATTTGAGATCATCCCGATCGCGGGGCCGCTGTTTTCCGCGCTCATCGGTATTTTCGTAGCGTTCCTCGTGTCTCCGGTGCTTGCCATTCTCGCGCTCTTTTTTTACGGTGTGCTTCAGCAGATCGAAAATCATGTCCTCGTGCCGTTGTTCATGAAAAAGATTACCGGGCTCAACCCCGTGGTGGTGATCGTGGCGCTGCTTGTCGGCGCGAAGCTCGGCGGTATCCTCGGTATGCTTATTGCGGTGCCGCTTGCGACGGTGGGGGGAGAATTGCTGGATGATCTCGCCAAGAAAAAGGCGGGATCAGCGCAATAACAGGAACAGAGAGACGGCGACGACAAGAGCTTCCGTCGCGAGGCCAAGCCATCGTGGCGGATGCGTTTTTTCAGGAACGATGAGCCAGTGCCAGAACGTGTGAAACCGCATTTGGCGGCGAAAGTATTTCCCTTGCGAGAAAAAATAAATCGCCGAGAAGCCGTCCGGCACGATGCCAAAAAATCCGCCCCAGAGCATGAGCAATTGTTCTGTGGGGCCGGCGCGCTGTATGACAAAAAAAAGTATCGCGAGCCCCGCGCCGATATCAAGCACGATCTTATATATACTTTTCTTTCGCGCGGTGAGGAATTCGTATTCCCAGTGTGGGAGCACATCAAGAAGATAGTGGAGGCCCATCGCGGAAAATGCAAGAAGAATCGGTTGATGGATGGAGGTGGCGAGCGCGGCGCCGGCAAGCATATGAGGGGCGAGGATCATAATTCAGGAATTAATGAAGAACGAACACAGTATGCCAAGCTTATTTATAGTAGCAACACCGATAGGAAATCTAGAAGATATTTCTTTGCGCGCTTTACGAGTACTGAAGGAGGCCGATCTTATTTTATGCGAAGATACGCGCGTGACGAGAAAACTGCTTGACCGGTATGATATCAAAAAACCGCTTCAATCATATCACCAACACAGCAAGCTTGCAAAAATGGAATATATTTTGGATATGCTTGCTTCGGGGAAGAATGTAGCGTTGGTTTCCGATGCGGGTACGCCGGGGATATCCGATCCGGGCGGTCTGCTTGTCGAAACGATCGTAAAGCGGTTTGGAGACGAAGTAAAGATCGTTCCGATCCCCGGCGCGAACGCGGCGCTCGCCGCGCTCTCTGTGTCCGGCTTTCCCACCGATCGGTTTGTTTTTTTAGGATTTCCTCCGCATAAAAAAGGAAGGAAAACATTTTTTGAAGAAATTGCAGTCATGCGCGAAACTGTTGTGTTTTACGAATCAAAACACAGGATAGAAAAGGCGCTTGATGCGCTTGTCATAAATATCGGCGAGCGACAGATCATGGTCGCTCGCGAACTGACCAAACAATTTGAAACAGTGTATCGCGGCACCCCAGGCGAATGTCTTCGTGCGCTGAAAGCCGATGATATGCGCGGAGAATTTGTCGTGGTCATGGCGCCATTAAGGGCATGAACACACTTCTCCCACTTATTGCGGCGGTCGTGCATGCAAGCTCGCTTGTGTGCGATAAAATGATCTTGTCCGCCCATGGCGTGGATTACCGCGCGTATCTGCGCTTCGGCTATCCGCTGTATTTTGGCGCGATGGTCGTGTTGTTTCTCGTGTTTTCTCCACCGCTTCCGCCGGAGCTCTTTCAGGGAGAATTACTCGCGTTGTTTTTAACGTCGGCGGCGGTGATGCTGGTGCTCGCTATCGCGTATTATCGCGCGCTTGACGATGACGGGCTTGGCGAAGTGCAGACGCTCGACCTTTTGCATTATATCCCCGTGGTGTTGGTGTCGGCAGTTTTGTTTTCCGACGAGCGTAATCCGCTTGTGATCATCGCCGCGCTTATTGCCGCGGGAGCTGTTTTTTGGTCGCACTTTGAACATCATCGCGTCGCGATCGCGAAACGCACGCTTGCCTTCGTGGCGTGGGCCGCGCTCGCCGCGCCGACCGAGGCGGCGCTCGCCAAAACATTGCTTGCGCATTGGCATCCGGTGGCGTTTGGGACGGTGCGTTCCGGCGTGATCGCGCTCGCCATCTTTCGTTTATTTTCCAGGCACGCACAGCGATTGCCGGCGTCAGCAATGCGCTTTTCCGTGCTTCCGGCGATGCTTTCTGCTATTGCTGTCACGCTGTATTTTTACAGCTTCCAACGGCTTGGTATCGTGCATACCGTCCTTTTGTTTTCGATCCAGCCGCTTTTGGTGTATGCGGCCGCGGTGCTTTTCTTAAAAGAGCAGTTCCACTGGAAAAAGGCGGTCGCGTTCGTGATCGTGCTTGGCGCTATCACGGCGGCACAACTTCTCTCTTAACATCATTTGAGCAGCCCGCGTGGTTGTGATAAGGTATAAAAATGAAAGAGATAAAAAAATTCTACGTAACGACATCTATCGCGTATGTAAACGCCCCGCCGCATATCGGATATGCGATGGAGCTTCTGCAGGCGGATGCGCTTGCGCGGCATCATCGTCTTTCGGGAAAGGATGTGTTTTTTCTCACCGGCACCGATGAGCATGGTAAAAAAGTAGCGGAAGCGGCGGCGAAGAATGATATGGAGCCGCGCGCGTATGTCGATATGATATCGTCGCGCTTTGACGCGCTGTGCAAAGCGCTCGGCATTTCAGAGTATCATTTTATCCGCACTACTGATAAGAGTCATATTTCATTTGTGGAGGGAATATGGAAGCACATGAAAGAAAGCGGAGATATTTATAAAGGAGAATATGAGGGGAGATACTGCACGGGGTGCGAAGCGTTCCTGCGCGAAGCGGAAATGGACGGCGAGAAATGCTGCCTGATCCACAAAAAAGAAACGCAAGCAGTACGCGAAGAAAATTATTTTTTCAAATTTTCAAAATACGCTGCGCAGGTGGAGGAGGCGATCCGTACCGATGCGATCCGCATTCTTCCTGAGTTTCGCAAAAAAGAAATCCTGAATTTGTTCTCCGATGAAGGGGTAAAAGATTTCAGCGTGTCGCGTCCGAAAGAGAGCGTGGGGTGGGGAATCCCTGTTCCGGACGACGACAGCCAGATCATGTATGTGTGGATCGATGCGCTCATGAACTATCTTTCCGGCATCGAGTATGAGGAAAACCCCATGACAAAAATATGGCCGGCGGATGTGCATGTGATCGGCAAGGATATCATGCGGTTTCACACGATGATGTTGCCGGCGTTTTTATTGTCATTGGGATATCCGTTATCGCGGTGCATTGCCATTCACGGATTTATTTTTGCCGAAGGACAGAAGATGTCCAAGTCGCTTGGCAATGTTATCGACCCGATGGGCAGTATCGCTCAATACGGTATTGAGCCGGTACGGTATTATTTGTTGCGGGAAATCCCATCTGATGGCGATGGGGATTTTTCGATTGCGCGGTTCAAAGAGCGCTATGCGGCCGATCTGCAAAATGGGCTGGGGAATCTTGTTTCCCGTGTTTCGGTGTTGGGAGCTGGAAATTTTGAAGCGGCAAAAGATATTACGGTAAGCGGCGCTTCGGTGCGCGCGCGGGATATATATAAAGAATATGAGGGCGCAATCGACGCGTTTCAATTACATCGCGCACTTGAACAAGTATGGGTGCTCGTTGAGCGGTCAAATAAAGCGGTGGAAGATGCAAAGTTGTGGGAGCTTGCGGCACGGGATGCAGGAGAAGCAAACAAAGTATTTACAGCGCTTGCAGGCAATCTCGCCGCTATCGCATACATGCTCTCGCCATTTCTTCCGGAGACCGCAGAAAAAATCGCCACAGCGATCGGTACGGATATTGCCGCGCTTTCCGGTGATAGTGATATCCCCGTGCGATTTCAAAAGCCGGCAACATCTCTTTTCCCGAAGCTACTATAACAATGCTTTTTGATTCGCATACGCATGTGAATTTCAAGGACTTTGACGCTGACCGCGACGCGGTAATAAAGCGATGTCTCGATGAAGATATTTGGATGATCAACGCAGGGACAGATGCCGAATATTCAAAAAAAGCAGTCGCGATCGCGCACGCGTATCAGGAAGGCGTATATGCGGCGGTCGGTGTGCATCCAAACGACGGCGAGAAAGCGGGCGAGTTTTCGGCAATAGAAGAATTGGCGAAAGATGAAAAAGTAGTTGCAATAGGGGAGACAGGACTGGATTATTTTAGGATAACAAACGATGACGGGCGCGCGAAGGAAAAGCAAAAAGAACTTTTTATCAAACACATCGAGCTGGCGCATACAGTGAGTAAGCCGCTCATTATTCATTGTCGAGATGCGCATAATGATCTTTTTGAATTGCTAAAAGCTAAAAGCCATAAGCTAACAACTAGTCCCGGCGTCATGCACTTTTTTACCGGCACGCGAGAAGACGCGGAGAAATATTTGAATCTCGGTTTTTATCTTTCGTTTTCAGGCGTGCTGACGTTCACGCGTAACTACGACGATCTTGTGCGTTGGGCGCCGCTTGACCGGATATTAGTGGAAACAGACGCACCGTTCGTGGCACCTGTGCCCCATCGCGGGAAAAGAAACGAGCCGTCATACGCGAAGTATGTGGCTCAACGGATCGCTGAAATAAAAGGATTATCGTTTGAAGAGGTTGCGGAACGAACGACGCAGAATGCGAGAGAGTTGTTTGCAATAAGCTAGTTATTATAAACAGAAAAATGAGGAGCGGTGATAAGTGCTGCTATTACTTTACCCGAAGGAACACCTCCTGCTATAAGAGCATCTCTTTCAGCCGCTGTTTGAACTTCATATATCGCTTTCAGGTTGGCCGTAGAAGCCGCATTTATAAATGATATTATATTCGCAACGGTGGGGGAGGTAGATCCTGTGAAATTCGCATCAACACATGTCCCGTCTTTATGGCATGGGTCTTTATGAGTGACCGTTGGAGGATATGCCTCAGTTATTTGCCATGATATTCCTGCCGTTGATAAGTTCGAGTTGAACGTTGTCAGTTTTGCGGCGATGGCGGTGTTTACCGAGCATGACGATGAACTACAAGCGCCGCTTTTTACAGGAATTCCTGCGGGGATGGGAACAATAGCCACCGCTTCCTTGGTAACAAGAGGCGATATGCAGACGATTTCCGACCATGGCATTTTCAAGATGCCCGGTGTTTTGTCGGTTTCATATAATGTGCCGGCAAAGAATATGAGAAGCTCGTTAATAATGATCCATGCACCAAAGACGATAAGAAGTCCGATAATGGTGTTTCGTATTATTTTTATGCCTTCTTGGCGTGCGCCTGGCGACCCTCCGGAAGTGAGTATTTTAAACCCCGCGAGCGCAAATGCAAGCACCGCAAGTGCGGGCGCGATAGTTCCGGTAAGGAAAGTGGTGATATTTTTTCCAAGCACAAAAAGATGACAAAGATTGCACTTTTCGGTTGTAGAGGTTCCACACGGCACAAGACCAGCGGCAAGCGCGATAAGCGGAGCCGCTATCACAAAGACCGCCCCTAAAATAAGTAATTTTTTCCTCATATGTTCATTATATACCGCGCGCGCCAAAAAGAGCAATTTGCCGTTGATTTCCCGCATAAAACCTGCTACCATATACCTCATGCAAATCACATGGTACGGCCAAGCGTGTTTTAGGGTGGTTAGCGGGGATACTACTATTGTTATAAGTCCGTTTGGGAAGGGATTAGGGCTCAATCCGCCGAGAGGAAAGGCGGATGTTGTCTTGCTTTCAAGCGACGGCGACGATGGTGATGTACCGGCCCCCGAAGGAAGTATTGTTATCTCGGGCGAGGGAGAATACGAAGTAAAGGGAGTGCTTATCAACGGCTTTTCCTTTTTTCACGCGCATGAAGGCGTTTCGGCACCGCGGAAATCGACGATTTACACGATCGTTGTGGAGGGCGTGACACTGTGTCACCTCGATAATGCCACTCCCAAACAAGTAGATGCTATTTTAGAGAAGCTTGGCGAAGTGGATGTGCTTATGGTCCCGGTGGGCGGTACGCATCGCGTCGGGAAGGAAGAGATCCACATGCTTGATGCGGAAGCGGCGGTGGCGGTGGTGGGGGAGATAGAGCCGCGCATCGTCATCCCTATGTGTTATAAGGTTCCCGGACTCACTGTCTCTTTGAATAATGCCGACGCGTTTTTGAAAGCGATGGGCGCGCTTCATGGTAATGAGCCCGCGGATAAACTAACCGTGAAGAAAAAAGACCTTCCGCAGGAAGAGACGAAGGTCATGACGCTTTCCGTATCTTAATATTTTTTCTATGCTGCAATTTTTACAACAACTTAAATACAAGCCGGAGCCGGTCAAACGAAAAATATTTCTTATTTCCATGATCGGGTTTTTTATGGTGATCGTATCGTTGTATGTATTTTCTATCCGTAATTCCGTCGCGCATTCCTTGAGTGAGAGCGCGGCAGACACCATCGGCTTGCCGGGCGAATTCCGCCTTCCCGGGCTTAAAGAAAGCGTGATGGCAAACGTAAAAGATATCGTGCAGGGAATTAAAGGCGCGCAGGATCAATAACAGTCATGGTAGAAGAAGATAAAAAATTCCCCATAGGAAATGTTGAGGATCGCGAGATCGTCGACGAGATGAAAGAGTCGTATCTTAGCTACGCGATGTCGGTCATTGTCACGCGCGCCTTGCCCGATGTGCGGGACGGTAGCAAGCCAGTACACCGGAGGATCTTGTACGCGATGTCCGAGCTCGGTCTCCGGCATAATGTGAAATTTTTGAAATGCGCCCGCATCGTCGGCGATGTGCTCGGTAAATATCATCCGCACGGCGATATGGCGGTGTATGACGCGCTGTCGCGCATGGCGCAGGATTTCTCTTTGCGCTACCCGCTGGTGGACGGGCAGGGGAATTTCGGCTCGGTAGACGGCGATTCGCCCGCGGCGATGCGTTACACCGAAGCGCGGTTGACGGCGGTTGCGGAAGAAATGCTTGTTGATATCGAGAAAGAAACGGTTGATTTCGTTGATAATTATGACGCCACGCGCAAAGAGCCGAAAGTGCTTCCCGCGCGCGTGCCACAGCTCTTGCTCAACGGACAGACGGGTATCGCGGTTGGTATGGCGACCAATATTCCGCCGCACAATCTCGGTGAATTGGTGGATGCAACGGTGCATCTTATCGACCACCCGAAAGCAGATGTCACGGCACTGCTTGAATTCGTAAAGGGACCTGATTTTCCGACGGGCGGCATTGTGTACAATCAAGATGATATCGTGACGGTGTACAGTACCGGCAGAGGACCGCTCACGGTGCGCGGGAAGGCGGAAATCGTGGAAGCGAAAAACGGACATCAGCAGATCATCATCAGCGAGATACCGTTTCAGGTGAATAAATCGTCGCTCATCGAAAAGATGGCCGACCTTGTGCGTGAAAAAACGATCGAAGGCATCAGGGACATCCGCGATGAATCGGATAAAGACGGCATGCGCATCGCTATCGACCTCAAGAACGACGCGTTCCCGCAGAAAATACTCAATAAGCTCTATAAATTAACCGACCTCCAAAAAGCGTTTCATTGCAACATTCTCGCGCTGGTGGACGGCATCCAGCCGACGGTGCTATCGCTTAAAAGCGTGCTCGAATATTTCATCGCGCACCGGCGAGAAGTGGTGGAGCGCAGGACGCGGTACGATCTCGGAAAAGCGAAAGATCGCGCGCATATCCTTGAAGGGTTGAAAAAGGCGCTTGACCATATCGACCGGATCATCGCGACGATCAAAAAATCAGCATCAAAAGAAGATGCGCATGTGCAGTTGGTGCGCGCGTTCGCGCTCACCGAGATCCAAGCACACGCGATATTGGAAATGAAACTGCAGACGCTCGCCGGGCTTGAACGCAAAAAAATAGAAGACGAACTCGAAGAAAAGAAAAAACTCATCGCGTATCTGACCGGCCTTTTGAAAGACCCCAAAAAGATCCTCGGAGTGGTGAAAACAGAGCTCGAAGAGGTGAGGGAAAAATACGCGGACGCGCGGCGCACGAAAGTCGTGAAAGGGAAAGTGTCCGAATTCAAAGAAGAAGACCTTATTCCCGATGAAGAAACAATGATCGCTCTTTCGTACGGCGGATATATCAAGCGCGTGAATCCGGCAATGTATCGCACACAGCGGAGAGGTGGAAAGGGGATCATCGGGATGGAAACAAAAGAAGAAGATGTGGTGGAGCATCTGCTTTCTACGAACGCGCACGCGAACGTTCTTTTCTTTACCAGCAAAGGAAAGGTATTTCAAACAAAAGCATACGAAGTGCCGGAAGGGTCGCGCGTGTCGAAAGGAAAAGCGATCGCCAATATTCTTGATATCCAACAGCAAGACGCGGTGACCGCATTGGTGCCGCTTAAAGAGATGCTCGGCAAAAAAGGAAAAAGCGATGCCGCAAGCACTATCCACTTAATTATGGCGACGAAAAATGGTATCATTAAGAAAGTGAAGGCGTCGGAGTTTACGACCGTCAGGAGTACCGGCGTGCAGGCCATCACGCTCAAGGGAGGCGACATGCTCAAATGGGTGCGTGTATCAAACGGCAATGACGAGATTATCCTCCTTACCAAAAGCGGTAAAGCGATCCGGTTCCATGAAAAGAACGTGCGCGCCATGGGGCGCACCGCGGGCGGTGTTCGCGCGATCACGCTCAAGGGCGGCGATGAAGTGGTAGGCGTGGACGTGATCCCCGTGGGGCGCTCAAGCGAGTTTGAACTGCTTGTCATTTCGGAGAACGGGCTCGGGAAAAAGACAACGCTCGATGAGTATCGCGCGCAAGGACGAGGAGGGCAGGGGATCAAGACGTACAATGTCAGTGAGAAAACAGGCAAGCTCGTGGCATCACTGCTCATTTCAAAAGAAGAGGAAGACCTTATTGCAATTTCAAAGAAAGGGCAGGTGATCAGGACCCAGCTGGTGTCGATACCGACGCTTGCGCGAGCAACACAAGGAGTGCGGGTGATGCGGCTTGATGGGAATGACCGAGTGGCATCCATCGTGTGTTTGTAAATGAGAGTTAATTTTATAACCATTCGCGCATAACGAGATGCCTATGAATGGACAGGAAAATAGATTTTTAAGTCCCCGGCATATTATTGAACAGTCGGGCATCGGCGCCGGAATGCAGGTCGCCGATTTTGGCTGTGGCCAGGGAGATTTTTCTTTAGCGGCAGCCAAGCTCGTGGGGCAGGACGGGAAAGTGAGCGCTATTGATATTCAGGACTCGGCACTAAGCTCTGTGCGTTCGAAAGCCCGTATTGAGGGAGCGTTGAACATCGACCTGGTAAAAGGAAATGTGGAAGTGCCGATGGCAAGCGGATGTGCCGACGCGTCGCAAGATGCGGTGCTCCTTACTAACCTTCTTTTTCAAACAGAGAAGCGGATAGAGATATTGCGCGAGGCGTTTCGCGTGCTGAAACCGGGAGGCATTGCAGTGTTCGTAGATTGGAAAAAAGAATCGACGCTGGGGCCTACGCGCTCTTTGCGCATGGATAAGGAGGCGGCAGAGCGGCTTATTACAGAGGAGGGGTTTGTTCTGCAACGAAACATCGAAGCCGGCGCGTTTCATTTCGGGATGATATTCCTAAAAAGAACGTAGAATATAGGGAGTAGAACGTAGAGCGCAATTATTTCAAGATCAATGGGTAAAGCAAAGTACATCATCGGCATAGTATTAGCTCTCGTGGGTGTATTTTGGGTGCTTGCGTGGGCGGGTGTAGTGCCCGGCTTGCGGGTCATCGATAAGGCGACCATTAAAAAGGCAAAGCTGGTCGTATGGGGAACGGTGGATGATGCTTCTGTATATAAAGCGCTCGTCACATCATTTCAAGGAGAAAATCCCGGTGTAACCGTGGAGTATTATCAAAAAGCGGCAGACACCTACGAAGACGATCTTTTGCGCGCATTCGCGACGGGGGAGGGGCCTGATATTTTCAGCGTGCATCATACATGGCTGTATCAGTATAGCGACCTAGTTTCTGCCGCGCCGAAAGAAATTTTCCCCGCTTCCGAATTCCGCGAACGGTTCGTAGATGCGGCGCAAAAAGATTTTCTCTTCGGAGAGAATCTGTTCGGCGTTCCTTTATATATGGACACGCTCGCGCTGTATTACAACATCGACTTATTCAACAGCGCGGGCATCGTGTTCCCGCCCAAGGATTGGGATGAATTTACGAACTATTCCCGCACACTTACAAAAAGAAAGCAATCCGGCGATATCGTTATTTCGGGCGCCGCGATCGGCGGAGGGAAGAACGTGGTGTCTTCAAGCGACATTCTCGCGGCGCTGATGACGCAATACGGCGCGCCGATCGCGGACGCGAACGGGCGTATTAATTTTAGGATCGGCGGTACGGGAGGAGCAACTTCGGCGGAAAAAGCGCTTGAATTTTATACGTCGTTCGCGCGGCAGACAAATCCTAATTACAGCTGGTCCGGGACATCGCTTGAAAATTCAGAAAGCATGTTCGCGCAAGGAAGGGCGGCGATGATGCTGGGGTATGCGAATGCGAAAACAAGCATTATGAAAAAATCTCCGCGGCTACGCTTTGCGGTCGCGTCGTTCCCGCAGGTGAAAAATACTCCTATCAAAAAGAATTATGCCGATTACTGGGGGTATGCGGTATATAAAAATTCTCCCAGTAAAGATGCGGCGTGGCAATTCTTACATTTTCTCACACAGGAAAATGCCAGCACGTATTACGCATCCGCTACCCAGCGGCCGGGAAGCCAGCGGAGCATCATTACCACGCAACAAGAATATCCGGAGATGAAAGTATTTGCCGAGCAGGCGCTTTCCGCGGTATCGTGGGTCCAGCGTGACGATACGGTGATCAGGCAGGTGTTCACCGATATGATCGATGCGCAGATCGCGGGCGACCAGCCGCTTCAGCAGACGATCTTGAACGCGGAAACAAAGATCAACGCATTAATGAAACAATGAACCATTTTTTCTTTAAACTACTGCTTGCCACTTTCTTTCTCGGAGGCATTTCTCTGTTCATGTCGAGTGATGCGCGCGCTGCGGTTGCATTACAGCGGGCACAGGGACCGTTGACGGGGGCAGATACGGGTTATACCGCATACCCCGACCTGCAATTTTATTCCCCGATTCCACCGTTGCCTTCGTATGACGCAATATATAATTACGGATGCAAGCAAGAATCAACAGGCGAGCTTTTCTGCCACAGAAAGTACCCCACTGAAAATGTGAATGATAAATATGATTGCGGGGATACTGATGTGTCGCCGAGCAACCTCTATAATACTGGATCGGCGTTTCTGTTTAATACCTGTGTTTTTACGGGCGATATTACTGCGCCATCCCCGAATCCCGGGGTGACACTTACCGTGGTGTCTGCCTCCCAAATAGATGTTTCATGGACGCCATCATTCGATACTGAAAGCGGAGTTGCTTTTTATAGAATATTTCGGTTTCAAGGGGCAACGGCGATAGCGCCGAATATCGATGTGCCCGCAACACAAACAACATACTCGCATACGGGCCTCTCTGCGGGCACCTCATACGGATATTATGTGCTCGCGTATGATAGCGTTTTCCCCCCGAATTATTCCGGCAGCTTTGGGACGATATATGCGGTAACGCTTTCTGACGGAACTCCTCCCTCCGACCCTACCGGGCTTACCGCAATAGCGATCTCCCCGACGCAGATCAATCTCGTATGGAATGCGTCTACTGATTCGGGAGGTTCCGGGCTTGCGGGATATCGCGTCGAGCGGTGTATGGGGGTGGGGTGCACAAGTTTTGGTGAAATCGTCACGTCTCCGGTCGCAAGCTACAGCAACACAGGCCTTTCACCGTCGACCATATATCGGTACCAAGTACGCGCATATGATAATGCCGGCAACATGAGCGGCTATTCCACGCCTATTGCCCAGGCAGTGACTCCTGCACCGCCCGATACCACGCCTCCGACCCCCGCGCCGACGCTTTCCGGGAGCGCATTTTCATCTACCCAGATCGATCTTTCGTGGACAGCGTCAAGCGACCCCGAATCAGGGATCGTAAGCTATCGCGTAGAACGCAACGGGACCACCCTTATTACGCTTGGTCCGTCGCTTGCGTATTCGGACATGAGCGTCACCGCATCAACGGCATATACGTACCGGGTGTTTGCGATCAATGGCGGAGGGCTTTCTACAGCATCAAACCTTTTATCTTTATCAACGCCCGCGCCGCCCGACATCATACCGCCGGCGTTTTCCTTCAGCGCTCCCGCCGCGACGCTTTCTGCCGGCACGACATTTGCAACGCTTGCGGGAACGACAGACGAATCGGCAACATGTCGGTATAGTACGACAAGCGGACTCGCATTTACCTCAATGACGCTGTTTGGCACCACCGGGACCACAAATCATTCGCGGATCATTACCGGGCTGACTGATGGCACGCTGTATACGTATTACGTGAAGTGCCGCGATGCGGCAGGCAACACCAACATCGCGGATTTTTCGTATATGTTTCAAGTTGATTCGCCCGCGCCCGATGTGACGCCGCCTGTTATTTCCAACGGCGCACCGACCGGCGTGCTTGCCGCAGGCACCACATCGGCAACGATGAGCGTGATCACTAGCGAGAATGCGTACTGTCGGTATAACCAAAACAGCGATACCACGTTTGCCCTGATGACCAACGCGCTCAATAGCACCGATTTTCAAAACCATTCCGTGCCGCTCACCGGCCTCACCAACGGTTCATCGTATCTTTATTATATACGGTGCCAAGATAATCCCGCGGGAAATGTGAATACAAGCGGGTATGCAATCTCGTTTTCGGTTGCGTTTCCCGCGAATGTGAATCCGGTTGCGCTTATCACGGCAATCCTGACATCAGGCACCGAACCGCTTGTAATATCCGCGGACGGTAGTGCCAGCTATGA
Source organism: Patescibacteria group bacterium (assembly GCA_038061765.1). Lineage (GTDB taxonomy): Bacteria > Patescibacteriota > Minisyncoccia > GWC2-36-17 > WO2-46-25 > MEYI01. Next base: position 167 of record JBBTYM010000066.1, on the reverse strand, counting down.
TACGGATGGAAGCATTGCGCAATACATCTGGAATTGTGGCGATGGCTCGCCAAATACGCTTGACGTATCGAACGCATCGCATACGTACGCCACCGCAGGCACCTATGCGCTCTCGCTCACGGTGATTGACAACCAGGGTGGCAGTAGTAATGCAAGCCAGTCAATTA
>JBBTYM010000065.1:0-6532 GCA_038061765.1 Patescibacteria group bacterium | reverse complement strand
ATCCGCTTGTCGGCGAGATCATCCGCTATCGAGAAGTGGCAAAACTGAAAAGCACCTACGCGGACGCGTTGCGCGAGGCGGTACACCCCGATACGGGCAGGATACACACTATTTTTAATCAGACCGGTACGGCAACCGGACGGCTTTCTTCGTCTGACCCGAATATGCAGAACATCCCCCAGCGAGGAGAGTTTGCCGATGCGGTGCGCTCCGCGTTTGTTGCCGACGAGGGATTTAGCTTCGTCGCGCTTGATTTTTCGCAGATCGAACTGCGCATTATCGCGTCGCTGTCGGGCGATGAAAAAATGATACGTATTTTTGAATCGGGCGGGGATATTCATCGGGCGACCGCGGCGGAGGTGAATCACGTGCCGCTTGAAGAGGTGACGAAAGAAATGCGCAATGCCGCCAAAGCGCTTAATTTCGGGATATTGTACGGGATGGGTCAGCGTGCATTCGCCCAGACCGCGGGCATTGATGCCACAACCGCGAAGAGATTCATCGAAGAATATTTTAAGAATTTTACCGGCGTCGCCACATTCATAGAAAAAACAAAAGAGCATGCAAAAAAATACGGGGTTGCACAGACGCTGACGGGAAGGAAGCGATGGCTGCCCGAGATACGTTCGCAAAACCCGATGCTGCGCAACGGGGCCGAACGGATGGCGCAGAATATGCCGACGCAGGGCTTGCAGGCAGACATCATCAAGCTCGCTATGATACAGGTCGCTCAAAAAGTGCTTGCACCGCGGCGCGATGACGATGTGCGATTACTGCTTCAGATACACGATGAATTAATTTTTGAAGTAAAGGATGCTATAATCAAGGAAGTCGTGCCGATGATCCGGCACATTATGGAGACAACGTTTCCTTTGCGCGTGCCTATTCGTGTCGATGTGCACGCGGGCAAGCAATGGGGCGCGATGCATCCTTTTTTATAAAATCCAGGACTATTGCATCCAAGCGCGTAAGTCCTAAAATCTTTTTTCCATGGCAGAGCCAATCTACAGCGCGCCAAAAGTATCATCGCAAGAAAACACGAGCGTATTCCCTATATGGCGGACGGTTTCCATTGGGCTTGTGGTCGTGATCGCCTTTAATATTTTTTGGCTCGTGCCAGCGCTTCGCGATATGGAGGATAGGGTGCTTTCTCATCTTTTGGAGCTGGCAGAAAAGATCGAGATAGAAGCGGAAGAGGTCGTTATCAATCATCCGAAAAACCAGATCGATGAGCTTGCGATATTCGTATTGCAAAAACTGCGCGGCAACGTCACCTTTGATACGTTCAATGCGGGAGAAGTAATCTCATTTTTACAGGACAGAAGCGATGTAATAGAGGTATTTATCATTGATTCTTCCGGAGCAGAGAAGGCGCGCGTATCGCACGAAAAGGTATTTGCTCCGCATGAGCTTCGGAATGTCGCCAAAAGCGATTATTTTATCGAGGCGCTTACTACGGGGTTTACCGCCCGCGCGCTGCATCTTCCCGGACAAGAAACGCCTAATATTCTCGCGTTTGAGCGCGTGGAAGTTCCTGACCTTGGCGTATTCGTGTTCGGCGTGAACGTGGATGTTCATGCGCGACTGGAAGGGTTTTCCCGCGAGATCATGGAGGACGAAGGGGAACGCATATACATCGCTGACGACACCGGTGCGATCATTGACCATTACAACCCGGAGCGCGTCGGTGACTCTCTCTTGCAGGCCGATTTTATAAAGAATGTGCTTGATGCGAAAGAGGGAGGAAAATATACATATCAATTCGGCGCGTATACTGATCCGTTCGGCGAGAAACTGCAAGCGGCCGCGCTGTTGTTTGAGCCGATCAATTTTATCATCGTCGCGGAAGAAGGGTATGCGGATGTGTGGCAGACATGGAATAGATTTTTATTTTTTGTGATCGCCGGACTCGGCTTGTTCGCGCTGTTGGCGCTCGTGCTGACGCGGAGCACATTGCGCGCGGTCGGGTTCTCGAAACAGCTCATCCAGGAAAAAGAAAGGACGGAATCGGTGATCGCAAACCTTGAAACAGGCATCATTGAATACAGCCCCGACTTTCTTGTCACCCTTATTAATCCGCGAGTGGAGCAGATGCTCGGTATCAAAAAAGAAGACGTGATCGGGACGGTGGTCCACCCGAGCGTCATTCATCAAAATCCCGCGCTAACGCCGTTGGCACAGGTGTTGTACCCCATTCTCGCCGAGAACGTGCGCAAGATACGCCTGCAGAAAGGAGTGCCCGATATCATTGAAATGAAATTGAGCAAGCCGGCGGAACTCGAACTGCAGATATCCACCATTCCCGTGCGCGATGCGCATGATAATGTCGTGCGGTATTTAAAAGTGCTTCGCGACGTATCGCGCGAACAGGCGATCGCAAAATCAAAATCAGAATTCATTTCGGTCGCGGCGCATCAGCTACGCACGCCGCTCTCGGCGATCAAATGGGTGATGAAACTTTTATTGGACGGGGACGCGGGACCTGTCACTGCGGAGCAAAAAGACCTGCTCACGAAAGGATATGATTCGAACGAGCGGATGATCGAGTTGGTGACCGACATGCTTGATGTGGCACGCATTGAAGAGGGGAAGTTCGGGTTTGAATTCCGCCACACAAGCTTGATCGCGCTGATTCAAAAAGCGATGGATGCATTCATCATGAAAGCGAAAGAAAAAAATATTACGCTTGTGTTTGAAAAGCCGGAGGCGGTCTATTCTCTCAAGCTTGATCCTGCGCGCATCGAACTGGTGCTGCAGAATTTCATCGACAACGCGCTCAAATACACCCCCAATGACGGAACGATCACGATAAGCGCTACACCGGCAGGGAGGTATATAAAGATAAGCGTTAAAGACACCGGCATCGGCGTACCCAAGGAACAGGCAACGCGCTTGTTTACCCGGTTTTTCCGCGGCGCGAATGCGGTAAAACGACAAACGGAAGGAAGCGGACTCGGGTTGTTTTTGGTAAAGAATATCGTGATGCGCCACGGAGGGAATGTTTCCGTGGAAACGGAAGAAGGCAAGGGCTCGGTGTTTTCCTTTACATTGCCGATGGATGAGGATAAAGTTCCTGCAATGGAGGAGAAGACCGAAGAATTCGTTGACGGGCTCTCTACTACAAGTACTGCATGAAAAAAACCACAAAAAAGAAAACATCCGCGATAACGAAAGAATCCATAATTGCCGATGTAGTGCGCGAGCACCCAGAAACCATCACGGTATTTTTGAGCTACGGGCTTCATTGTGTGGGGTGTTCGATGGCGCAATTTGATACAATTGCATCCGGTGCGCGCTCACACGGCGTGAATCCGGAATATATCGTGAAAGATCTTAATGCGCATATTCTGAAGGTGCGACGCGCAGCCAAGGGAAAATAAAAAAATATGATTTTTTTGGAGGTCAAAAATCTATCGATACAAGTAGGGCGGGAGAAGGTGGTGGATAACGTCTCTTTTTCGATAAAGAAAGGGGAGAATGTCGCGATCATCGGGCCAAATGGCGCGGGGAAAACGACCATGCTTCGCGCGCTGTTGGGGAGTACGCGATATCAAGGAGAGGTGATCTGGCATGAAAAGCCGATCATCGGCTACGTGCCGCAAAAATTCGACTTCGATAAAACTGTCCCGTTCACGGTGGAGGAATTTTTTTTGGTATATAGCAGAAAAAGCAAAGGGTTTTGGTTTCCTTCCCGTACGGCGGTGCGGGAGATCGAAAAATATTTGCAATATGTGAAGGCGGAGCACCTGCTCAAGAGAAATCTCGGAGAGATCTCTCACGGCGAGCTCCAGCGGGTGCTCATTGCGCAGGCGATATTCGAGCGGCCGAACATTCTTTTGTTGGACGAGCCGACTGCGAGCGTCGACGTGGAAGGGGAGCGCACGATCTATTATCTGGTAAAAGAGATGATCAAGGATTTTTCTTTGACCTCCATCATTATTTCGCATGACCTGCATGTGGTGCATGATTTTGCCGACAGGGTTATTTGTTTGAATAGGAAGATGTTATGCGAAGGCGCGCCGGACGCAGTACTGAATAAAGAAAATCTGAGCGTGCTTTACGGCGGCGATGTCACATTATACAAACATGCACACAAGTAAGTCCCTAATATAGATATGTATGGACGGTAATCTTCTCATAGTAAGCGTGGTGGTAGCGGTCGCGGCGTCATTTCTCGGCGTGTTTATTATACTCCGGCGGCTTGCGCTGGTGTCTGATGTGTTGTCGCATGTGGCGCTTCCCGGGGTGGCGCTCGCGATGATCATGGGCGTGAATCCGTTTATCGGCGCATTTATAGCGCTCGGGGCCGTGACCATTATTGTTTTTTTCCTTGAGCGGCGATTTGCGCTTTCTATTGACGCGATCGTGGGCGTAGCATTTACGATGGCGCTCGCGATAGGGATGATCCTTCTCCCGGATGAGCACGCGGCAGAGGCGCTCTTTGGAGATATTGCCACCATCGGGCGGGGGGAGATGGTGTTTGGCGTGGCGCTCGGCGCACTGCTCATCATGCTTACCTTTGTGCTGTTTAAGCGATTTGCGCACGCGACATTTTCAAAAGAGCTTTCGCGCGATGAAACGGTTGCCGATCAGCGAGCGGAATTTATTTTTTTGATCGCGCTCGCGCTCGCGATAGCGCTGGGCATTAAAGTAGTAGGCACCTTGCTTATGGGCGCGATGATGATCTTGCCGGTGGTGGCGGCAAAAAATATCGCATGGAGCTTAAAAAGCATGACGGCGCTTGCTATCGTGCTTGGCATATTCGAAATGGTAGGAGGAGTGTCGCTCGCGCAGGCGTATGACATCGTCCCCGGGGCGGCGATCATTTTGATCGGCGGCGCGGTGTTCGCGCTGTCGCTGATCGCGCGGGTCATAGGGCGTCAAAAAGAGTAAAGCTATAAGTGAATTAAAAAACCTCCGCCATATGGCGGAGGTTTTTTAATGTGTCCGAGGCAGAGAGCTATTTTGCCGCCGCGATGATCTTTGAGAATATCGTCGGATGTTCTTTTGCGACGAGCGCAAGCATTTTCCGGTTGATAGCGATCTTGCTTGTGGTTAGCTTATGGATAAGCGCGCTATAAGGGATCCCGTTCTCGCGGGATGCCGCATTGATCTGCACATTCCACAGCGTGCGGAAATCACCTTTCTTTTTTCTGCGATGCGCGAACATATAGCTGAACGCGTGCAGGGTTGCCTCACGCATGCGCGTGATCTTTGAATTTCTTCCCGAACGAAACCCTTTCGTGTGTTTTCGAAGATTCTTTCTCCTTTTATTGGCAATAGTTCCTCTTTTTACTCTGGGCATATTTTTTATCGGGAAAACGGCATTTTATCGCGCATTTTCGGGGCATCGGTTCCTGCAACCGCCGCAAATCCGCGCTTACTCCGCTCCATTGACCCGGTTTGTCTTGCGTTAAAATGATTCTGGCCGACCGAGCGCCGTAAAAGCTTGCCTCGTCCGGTAACCTTTATTCTTTTTGAGACCGATTTGTTTGTTTTTTGCATATTTTTATTTTCCTAACACAGTGATAAACCCTGACGGAAGCTGCTTTATTGGCTGTTCTACGGTATGTTCCATGGTGACCTTGCCGAGAAAGAGTACGAATCGCTTTCGCGCAAATTCTTTATTGGCCCGCTCCCGTCCCCGTAAGAACATCTCAACCTTTACTTTATACCCTTCTTTAAGAAATTCTTCAAGCTGCTTGATCTTGATCATCATATCATGCTCTGACGTTGCCTGGCCGATCTTTACCGCTTTCAGCTCTCCCGCCTTATGCTTTACCTTTTGCTTTTTGAGCTGTTTCTCCTGCTGATACAGATATTTACCCAAATCGATGATCTTTGCAACAGGGGGTACCGCAGTGGGGGCGATCTCCACGAGATCAAGTCCTTTCTCGCGCGCCGCGCTTAGCGCGTCGGCAAGGTCCATAATCTCCAAATTTTTTCCTTCCTCGTCGATCACGCGTAATTTTGGAGCCCGTATTTGATTGTTGACCCGTGGTTTTGGTGCGATTGCCGTTATGTATTACTAATAGGTGGAGATGGCGAGAGGAGAACTCTCACTCACTCATTTCTTCGTTCGCTCTCTAAAACCCCTCGGTTTTAGTATTTCCGCCACGGGAAACCCATGGTTTCCCGACCCTTTCCTTGAGTTCAACTCTGGCGTGCGAACGATTGCCGAGTTGCAATATCAAGTGAGCGGGTGGCGTATTTGTGGAGATGGCGAGAGTTGAACTCGCATCCAAAAAGCTATTCACAATATTTCTCCAAACGTAGGTTGCTTGTTGTTCTCGCGTGCCGGCTTGAAAGCAACCAAAATGCCGGAACGTAAAGCCGCTTTAGCTTAACGATACGCTGCGGCGGCGTATCGCGCAACCTGATAATATGACACCGGGGTTCCGCGTATCAGGCGTCAGCAGATCCGATGGCAAGAAGTACTAGACCCTTGCGAAAGAAAGAGGAGCAAAGCTTAACGCTATTGCATTCTTTACTTTTGAGAATAAGTTTGCACTTATTGGTGTGTGCCGCCGTT
>JBBTYM010000064.1:0-1520 GCA_038061765.1 Patescibacteria group bacterium | reverse complement strand
TTTTTGCTTCGTCTCGCTCGAAATCTGAAAAGCTCGCTACGAAAAGCATTTGGCAGGAGACCCTGTAAACGAATATAATTTTACTACGAAAGAGCGGACTGCGCAACCCCTACTGCTGCAGCCCCTGCTCGGAACGGTCGAGGACGCCGAGTTCTATGAATGCCTCTTCGTATATTTGGATCACCCACTGCGCCTCTGAATAAGTAAGGTGATAATTCACATCGTGTGAAATAAGATTGCGCACCTTGTGGCATTTCCAGATGGCGTTGATGTTGGAGAGTTGTTCGGTCGTGATCTGCTTGAGCCGATCCCCCATATCTTTCCCTTTATACGCCATTTTCTGCAACAGATCGTCGAACAGTTTATCGGCCTCAATGATGGCAAGCTTGTATTCCGCTTCCTGCATCGTTCGCATCCGCGCTTCAATGTTGTGCCACGCCACGACGAACATGTCTTTTGACACCGGTACCGCCTTGCGTTTGACCGTTTCTCTGAACAATTCAAGCTCTTTTCGTATGCTTCCTGTTTTATGCAAAAGATAAATGGTATGTATCACGAAAAAGATCGAGAGCGCGAAGAACACGAACTTGATGAACAAAAAAAGCAACATGCCGCTTTCAGACGACACAAACATTGCCGCGCTATCGCCGGCGCTTCCAAGCTGTGTTTGCACTGATGAAGGGATTTGAAGATCGGGAGGCATTTTTGATTAGGTTTTAGGGGTTAGCTTATAGTTTTTAGAGGATATTATATTTTGAGTTTTGCATTTCTATAAGCTATAAGCTAATGCCTATACGCTTACGATTAAAGTTGCTCGAACTCTTTTCCAATATTAAATAATGTGTCTTCGTTAAACCACGGGGCAATGAACTGAAGCCCCACCGGCAAGCCGCCTGCGTCGCCGCACGGAAGCGAGAGCGCGGGAAGGCCCGCGAGATTCACCGGCACGGTGAACACATCGGCAAGGTACATTGCGAGCGGATCGTCTGTTTTTTCGCCGATGCGGAACGCCGTTGTGGGTGATGTCGGCGTGGCGATCATATCCACTGTTTCAAACGCTTTTGCAAAATCCTCTTTTATCTTCGTGCGCACTTGCTGTGCTTTTTTATAATACGCGTCATAATATCCCGCTGAAAGCACATAGGTGCCAAGCATGATGCGCCGCTTCACTTCTTTGCCAAACCCCTCCGAACGCGAACGCTCATATACTTCCGCAAGCACACCATCACCCCCCGCGGCGTATGTGGAATAGCCGTATTTAATGCCATCGTACCGCGCGAGATTGGAAGAGACCTCGGCAGGCATAATGATGTAGTATGCCGATATCGCATGCGAAGTGTAGGGCAAGCTTATTTCTACGATCTTTGCTCCGGCGCGCTCCATTTTTTGAATTGATTGCTCTACGGTCGAGCGCACTTCTTTGTCCATCCCCTCTACTGCAAAATATTCTTTCGGCACGCCGACGCGCGCGCCCGCAAGCGAACGAAGCGGTTGCTTTGTGCGAAGCGCGTCCGATGATG
>JBBTYM010000063.1:0-1481 GCA_038061765.1 Patescibacteria group bacterium | reverse complement strand
GCGGCTAAAAGGCGCTGGGAGTGTCCACCATCACCCAGCAATTGGTAAAAAATGCCTTTCTCACGCCGGAAAAAACGATCACCCGAAAAATAAAAGAAGCGGTGCTTTCGTATAAAATAGAAAAGAGCTACACCAAAGAAGAGATATTCGCTTTTTATTTAAACCAGATTCCGTACGGGTCGAACGCTTATGGCGCGGAGGCGGCCGCGCAGACGTTTTTCGGCAAATCCGCCTCCTCCCTCTCGCTAAACTAAGCGGCCCTACTCGCAACGCTCCCGAAGGCGCCGAGCTACTACTCTCCCTACGGCCAGCACAAAGAAGAGCTGATAGCGCGAAAAAATAATGTGCTTGAGCGTATGCAGAAAGTCGGCTTCATTACCGAGCAGGATCTTGCGCAGGCAAAGGACGAGCCGCTTCTGTTTCAAAAACAGCGTGCCGACATAAAGGCGCCTCACTTCGTAATGTACGTAAAAAGCTATTTGGAAGAAAAATACGGCGCGAACTACGTGGAGAACGCGGGCTTGAGCGTCTATACGACGCTCGACTACGACCTCCAACGGGCCGCGGAGGAGATCGTGGCGCGCGTCGGCGCGGACAATGAAAAAAAATATCACGCGCAGAACGCCGCGCTGGTCGCCGTCGACCCCAAAACCGGCCAGCTTCTTGCGATGGTCGGCTCCCGCGATTATTTCGACATCGAGCGCGATGGGAACTACAACGTCACAACCTCAAAGAACCGCCAGCCAGGGTCTTCGTTTAAGCCCTTTGCGTACGCGGCATTTTTTGAAAAAGGGTTTACGCCCGATACGGTCTTATTCGATGTAAAAACCGAATTCTCCGCCGACCCGACGCAATCCTACATGCCTTTTAATTATGATGAACGCTTCCGCGGCCCGGTATCGGCTAAAAGTTCGCTGGCGCAGTCACTGAACATCCCGTCGGTCAAAGTGCTGTATCTCGCGGGAATCGACGCCACACTCAACCTCGCGCACGCTATGGGCATCACCACGCTCACCGACCGCAGCTTAATAGGCCTCTCGCTTGTGCTTGGCGGCGGCGAAGTGATGCCGCTTGATATGGCACACGCGTATGGCGTACTTGCCAACGACGGTGTGCGGCAGGAAAAAGCGTTTCTTTTGAAAGTCGAGGATGCTCAAGGCAAGCTCATAGAAAAATGGGCTCCCAGATCAAAAGAAGTTCTTTCAAAAAACGTCGCCCGCACTGTTTCAGCCATCCTATCGGACAATGCATTGCGCGCGCCGGTGTTTGGCGAGCACAGCCCGCTTTTCTTTGAAAACGCGCAAGTTGCCGCAAAAACAGGCACGACGCAAAAATACCGCGACGCATGGGTGGCCGGCTACACGTCTTCGGTCGCTACAGTCGTATGGACGGGCAACAACGATGGCTCTCCTATGGATAAAGGCGGCGCGGGTATTTCCGCCGCTAGCCCCTTGTTCCACTCCTTCATGGAAAAAGCTATC
>JBBTYM010000062.1:0-5160 GCA_038061765.1 Patescibacteria group bacterium | reverse complement strand
ATTTTTTATTGTTCTTTATTCTGACACAGTCAGGATGTTTTATACTTCCAACTAAGCGCCCGTTGCGTCTTGGTTCTAAGCATAAGATCATTACAAAAAAACGCATAAAAAAGGAGGGGAGAGAAAATGATCGAGAGGATTCCGCTGTCGGAGGAAGAAATTGAGGTAATAGCGAGGTTGGATAAAGCAGGATTGCTCCACGACCTGGACAAGGAGCATTTCCGCGGAAAAGAAGATGTTGGTGCAATATTTTGCCCTGACGGAAGATGGGCAATACGCGGCGTGATCGAGCCTTTCATTGATATGTATGATAAGAAGAACACCCTCTGTTTTCTTCCGCTTACCGAGTTTGGCGGAACGCTCATTCTCGACTCTGATTCCCCTCTTCTTGAGAAAGGGTCGGAGCAATTCCCTGAGGGAAACAAGGGAGACATTCTTCTCATCGGAAAGATCAAGAAAGCGGTGAAAATGGGGTATAAGGCATTTTGCCATATAAACCATCTTCCGTGCGGCATGGGGAGGGCATTTAATATACCCCCCATGCACATCGTTGATTCTCTGGTGATGGCAAAGCATAGAATCAAAACCATGGAGGGTATCGGTAAGATCACCATCGCAAGTTTTCTCCAGATCGGAGATGGAAATGGGCACGTAAGGATTGCCCGTATACCGTTTGAAGATTTCCTCATATGGAGAAAGGACAATGCCGATGGAGCAAGTCTTGCCATGCAGCGCATGCTGGCGATGTCGTGAAAAAAAACAAAAAAAGAAGCCCAGAATACCGGGCTTCTTTTTATTTTAGTGTCTATTTTGCGTTATCAATGATGGTTCGGATGATTTGGTCAATTTCTTTCGGCTTTTCGCCCAAAGCGGCGTGCGGGAAAAAGTGCGGCAAGATGATTGGGCGCATGCCGGATATGAATGCTTGCCCGCCGTTGATATACACATTTATCTAGCAGGGCATGCAAAGACCGATCTTTATGTCGGCGTTCAGAAATTCATTGGCGTACGCGGCACTGCAAAACTCTATGATCTTGAACGGCTCCCTTTGAAATCCTTTTTCACCCAACGTTTTTTGCACGTCGTGGACATACAAGACCCGCATGTTTGCTCCCGCGATCTCGTCTTGTACGCGCTGGACCGCTTCATCAAAAGTTCTGTCGGTTGGCGTGGTATAGTCAAATTCCATAATTTTGATTAAAAAGTTAAGTTGGTCCTGTACGTGCGCGCCGGCGCGCTTTGGTTTGTTCTGAAAAACCTCCCTTCGACAAGCTCAGGGCATTCGACCTCTTTTAGTGATTTAAATGCTTTATTCACGATGAAACCTGTCGAAGACCATGAGCGAAGGTCTGAGTTTATCGAAGACTGGAGTCGAATGGTCGGGGTGCTGGGAATTGAACCCAATCTACCTGTTCCCAAAACAGGCGTACTACCGGTATACGACACCCCGTGATGCATAATACAGAGCTTCTAGTATGCACAATTTTTTATATTTTGTAAATTGTAAGGTTTGCGAAGGAAATATGGTATAATGTGCGCATATATGCTGGTAAATATCTTACGCAAGTTAAACATCGCGCGCGGATGCAAAGAGGACTTCAATGTGCCGCTGTGGAAATGCCCGACATTTCTTTTTGTGCTCATGGGGGCGGTGGTCATCATCTCAACGCTGACGGCATATTTTATCGCGAGCCGTTTTAACGGAGACCCGCAGATAAGCGCGCTTCTTGCGCTCGGTACGGCGGGCATTGTGCTCATCATCGGGCACCTCATGATCCAAAGCTTTGCGAGGGTTATCGAGGTAAGCCGCCTGAAATCGCAATTTTTGGATATTATCTCGCATCAATTACTCACGCCGCTGACGGCGTTGAAGTGGTCTACGAGCTCCATCGGAACCGACGCCACCGCTCCCGAAAGTGAAAAGCAGAGAGAGACATATATGATCATTAAGGAAAGCACCAATAAAATGGTGAATATCGTGAATACACTGCTCGACATCTCGCGCATCGAGGCGGGGCGGGTTGCTATGAATTTCGGGAAGTTTGATATGCGCGACAGCGTAAAAAAGATCATCGCCCTGCGCGCGCACGATCTCGAGGCAAAGCACAGCACCATCGAGCTTCAAGGAGAAGAGGTGATCCCTCCAGTGCTCGCCGATCCTTTTCGCACGAAATTGGTGATAGAAAACTTGGTGGACAATGCGATAAAATACAGCAGGGAGCATTCGGCCATCGTGATCACTGTGCGGCAGGACGGCGAGCGCGTTATTTTTGAGATTAAAGACAGGGGCGTCGGTATTCCCGCGCACGAGCATAAAAATATTTTTCAGAAATTCTTCCGCGCGCCGAACGAATTCTCATATCAGACAAAAGGGCTTGGCGTCGGGCTGTATCTGGTCAAATTCATCATTGAAGCGTCCGGCGGCTCGATCGGGTTCGAATCACAAGAAGGGGTCGGCTCACGCTTTTGGTTTTCTTTGCCAATATACAAATAACATATAATTAAAAATTCATAACGCATAACAAATAATATATATGGAAAAGATCGTATTCATTGAGGACGAAACGACCCTGCAAAAAATGCTGGCGACGGCGCTTACAGAGGTGGGATATTCCGTTACCACCGTATCTGATGGCGAAGCGGGGCTCGCGGCGGTTCGAGCGGAAAAGCCCGACCTTGTTTTACTTGATCTTATTTTGCCGAAAATGGACGGGTTTACGGTGTTGAGTGAAATAAAAAAAGATGAAGCGACCGCGCACATTCCGGTGATCGTGCTCACCAATCTTGAGTCAGCTGAAGACGTGGGAAGGGTGGTGGCGCTTGGCGCGACAACATACTTAGTAAAGGCAAATTACGATCTTCCCGATGTTGTTCTTAAGATAAAAGAAGTGCTTGGTAAATAACTTTCCATTACAAACCGCCATCTGCTTCGAAGTAAATAATATTGTGATATGCGAGTAGAACCAGAACAATTAATAGCGTTTTTGATCGATGGGGGGCTGGCAAAAAAAGACCAGCTTGATGCCGCGCAGAAAGAAGCGACGCAAACGGGTAAAAAACTCGAAGCGGTGCTCATCGAGCAAAAAATAGTCACCGAGGAAGAGCTCATCAAGCTGAAGGCGTATATTCTTGGAATTCCTTTTGTAAACCTTGAAAAGGAAGTCATTCCGCTTGAAGTGTTTTCGATCATACCTGAACCCATCGCCCGCAAATATAGTATCGTGGCGTTTCGCAAAGAAGGGTCTAATCTGGAGGTGGCAATGACCGACCCGGAAGATATTCAGACGATAGAGTTCATACGTAAAAAAGCGAACCTTACCATTCTTCCCCGCCTTACCAACCCCAAAGGCATTGCGGCGGTGCTGAAACAATATCAAAAAAGCTTAGAAGAGGAATTCAGCGACCTACTTGCGCCGCGCGGCATCGACGTTGAAGAAAAAGAAGCAGGCGAGCTTGCTTCGCTTGAGGGGAAGATCGTGAGCGCGCCTAAAGACGAAGAAGGCGGCGTAAAAGTGGAAGAGCTTGCGAGGGCGGCCGAAGATCTTCCGGTGATCAAGATCGTTGATTCGCTGTTGCGCCATGCTATCACCCAAAGCGCGTCCGATATCCATATCGAGCCGGCGGAAAAGGAAGTGATCGTGCGGTATCGCATCGACGGTATTTTACATGACGCGATGACGTTGCCCAAAAAACTTCAGCAGGGCATCGCCGCTCGCATCAAAGTGCTTTCGAGTTTGCGACTTGACGAGCACCGGCTTCCGCAGGACGGCCGGTTCAAGCTCGAGACGACAGAATTTAAGATCTCGTTCCGTGTTTCTATTATTCCCGTGTATGACGGCGAAAAGATCGTCATGCGCCTGTTGCGCGAAGAAGGACATGCGACGAATCTTGAGGGACTCGGCATCCATAGCGGGTCGCTTGAACGGGTGATGCGAGCGATCGGGAAAGCAAGCGGGATGTTCTTGGTTACCGGCCCAACCGGCTCGGGGAAAACGACGACGCTCTATACCGCGATGGAGATATTAAACACCGCAGAGGTGAACATTTCTACCATCGAAGACCCGATCGAATACCGCATGCCGCGCGTGAATCAAACGCAGGTAAAACCGCAGATCGGACTCACGTTCGCGGCGGGGCTTCGTGCGCTGTTGCGCCAGGATCCCAATATCGTCATGGTGGGCGAGATACGCGACACCGAAACCGCAACGCTCGCGGTAAATGCGGCGCTCACCGGCCATCTTGTGCTAAGCACCCTCCACACTAACTCCGCGGCGGGCGCATTACCGCGCCTCATTGATATGGGGATCGAGTCGTTCCTTATCGCCTCCACGGTGAACGCGATCCTCGCCCAGCGGCTTGTGCGGAAGTTGTGTCCGGAGAAAGAAAAATATCATCTTACGAAAGACCAGATCAAAAACCTCGGGGAGATATTCAAACTCGATGACATCATAAAGATAATGAAGCGCGAAAAAATAGTGGCGCCTGACGCAGAGTGGGATACGATCGATTTTTTCAAAGCGAAGCCGTCAAAGGAATCCCCTTCGGGGTATAAGGGGAGAGTGGGGATGTACGAAGTGCTTGAGGTGTCTGAAAACATCCGGGATCTTATTTTGAAAAAAGAATCATTCCCGGAGATCGAGCGCGCTGCCCGCGCAGAAGGCATGGTGACGATGGTGGAAGACGGCTTTATTAAAGCGGCGCAGGGCTATACATCGATCGAGGAGATACTCCGCGTGGCAAAAGAATAAAGTATACTTTGCATCGCAAAACGCCATCTGCTTCGTTCCGTCTCCGTGTCTTGCCTTGCTGTATAGTACAGCTTCAGCTTCGATACTCGGCGCGCCTCGCATCTGACGGTTTATAATGCAAAGTAGTATAATAAATATATATGCCAAAATTTCTTTATACCGCGCGAGCGGTGGACGGTGAAATAAAATCCGGCTCGCAGGAAGCGAAAGACCGGGAAGACCTCGCGCATATTTTACGCGCGCAAGGAATAGTGATGACATCGGCGAATGAAGAAGGAAGCGTGACGACCATCGGCGCGCTCGGAAAGATCCTGCGCGGCGCGAAGCCGTTTCGCGGGGTGTCGCTTGTCGATAAGATTATGTTCACGCGTAATCTTGCGGTGATGATCGGCGCGGGGCTCGCGCTCAATAA
>JBBTYM010000061.1:0-3380 GCA_038061765.1 Patescibacteria group bacterium | reverse complement strand
TTGTCCTATGCTATTTGGCGCTCACGTTTCCATTGCGGGCGGTATCGATAAGGCGCCCGAGAGGGCGGCGGATTTCGGGTGCGAGGTGTTTCAGATCTTTTCGCGTTCTCCGCGGGGCGGTCCGCCGCCCGCACTCACCGACGAGCTCGTGGAGCAGTTTCAAGAAAATATTAAAAAATACGGACAAAAGGAGTTTTATGTGCATACCCCGTATATTATTAATCTCGCTTCCACAGAAAAGCGCATTGAAGAAAGTTCGGTTGGGCTCATCAAAGAAGATCTTACTAGAGCAAGCGCGCTCGGAGCGCGCTATGTGATGACGCACGTGGGCTCGGCAAAAGAAGGCGATAAAAATGAAGCGCGCACAAAAGTCGCGGAGAATTTAAAAAGAGTTTTTGACGGCGCGCATACCGCAGAGCTTCTTATTGAGATGTCGGCAGGCGCGGGAGGGATCATCGGCGACACATTTGAAGACCTCGCTTTTTTTATGCACGAGTTGCGCGGGCATACTGTCGGCATCTGTTTTGATACGGCGCATATGTTCGCGTCGGGGTATGACATCAGAGATGGCGTGCATGTGAAGGAAACACTTGATGCGTTCGATAGCATCGTGGGGCTTACACACTTGAAACTTTCGCATTGCAACGATTCAAAAGTGGGGTTAGGGGAGAAAAAAGACAGGCACGAGCATTTGGGCGAGGGTATGATAGGACTCACGGGGTTTGAGGCGCTGGTGAAAGAGCCGCGCTTGCAAAAAATAAATTTCGTATGCGAAACGGAGCACGACAAGGTCGCCGAGGATATCCGTATCATGAAAAAGTATAGAGCGGCGATTTGAATAACTAATTTCTAATCAAATTCCAATGATAAAAAATATACATTGGGATATTGAGGAATTAGACATTGATTAGAAATTAGAAATTCGTCATTAGTAATTTTTTTATGTCAGCCATTCAATTTCACGTAGAAAAAAAATTAAAAGGTGCGCTTGGGCGAGCGGGTATTTTGACGACGCCGCGCGGTGTGGTGCGTACGCCTGCGTTCGTGCCGGTAGGGACGCTCGCCACGGTAAAATCGATCACCCCCGAAGAGATCAAGGCGCTTGGCGCGCAGATCGTATTAGCCAACACGTATCATCTGTATCTACAACCGGGCGAGGCGATCATGGCAAAAGCGGGCGGAGTCGGAAAATTCATGCATTATGACGGCCCGACAATGACTGACTCAGGCGGGTTTCAGGTATTCTCGCTTGGGTTTGCCCGGGGGCACGGCATCGCAAAAGTGCTTGGGAAAGATAAACAGCGCCCGCAAAAAGACGAAGCCGTGTCAGAGCACGGCAATCTTGTGCGCGTGGACGAAGACGGCGTGACATTTATGTCTCATATCGACGGGAGCACGCATCGGTTTACGCCGGAGCGCTCTATTGAGATGCAGGAGAACATCGGCGCGGATATTATTTTCGCATTTGACGAATGTACCTCGCCGCTCCTGTCGAGGGAGAAAATGGAAGCATCGCTTGCACGAACGCATCGGTGGGCAAAGCGCTCGTTTGACGCGCACAAAAGAAAAGATCAGGCGCTTTTTGGCATCGTGCAGGGCGGGCGGTATCCCGATCTTCGGAAGCAGAGCGCGGAATATATCGCAAGCATTGATTTTGACGGGTTTGGCATCGGAGGATCGTTTGATAAAGACGATATGACGACAATTGTCGCATTAGTAAATGAAATATTACCCGAAAGTAAGCCGCGGCATATGCTTGGCATCGGCGAAATAGAAGATCTGTTTGAAGGTGTGGAAAAGGGGATAGACCTGTTTGATTGCGCATTGCCCACGAGAATCGCGCGCAACGGCACGCTTCTCACGGCATACGGAAAAAAAGATATTCTGAAAGCGGAATATAAGGAAATATTTGAGCCGATAGAGGAGCAGTGCGGGTGTTATACCTGCACGAATTACACAAAAGCATATCTCCACCATCTCTTTAAGGCAAACGAACTGCTCGGATATCGGCTCGCGACCATTCATAATTTGTATTTTATCGTGCATCTTGTCGACGCCATGCGCGCGGCGATCATCGACGACAGTTTCTTTGATTTCAAGAAGGAATTTCTCGCAAAATATCGCGGAACGCAGGTTTACCCCACTGCTCTTCCAATTTCTTGACAATGGGTGTATAATTGCTTGCTATGAAACGAAAAGACGTTTTCCAATACGGGAAAATAGTCATCTCAGGAGCGCGGGCGCATAATCTGAAAGACGTGCATTGCGAGCTCCCGCGCAACCGATTTGTCGTCATCACGGGGCTTTCCGGATCAGGGAAGTCCTCTCTTGCATTTGATACGCTGTATGCCGAAGGCCAGCGCCGGTATGTGGAATCGCTCTCTTCGTATGCGCGCCAGTTCCTCGGCGTTATGGACAAGCCCGACGTCGATAAGATCGAAGGCCTCTCGCCGGCGATCTCTATCGACCAAAAAAGCGTTTCGCCGAATCCGCGTTCTACGGTGGGCACGATCACGGAGATCTATGATCATCTCCGGCTTTTGTTTGCGCGGTTGGGTTTTCCGCATTGTCCCGAATGCGGAAAACCAGTGGCGCGCCAGACCCCCACGCAGATCACTGACGCCATTATGCGACTTGAGAAGGGAAGAGAGATCGCGGTGCTTGCGGCGCTCGTGAAAGATAAAAAAGGGGAGCATAAGAATATTATTGAGAACGTCACGAAGGCGGGGTATCTGCGCGTGCGCATGAACGGTGAGATCCTGCCGGTGGATGAGGCGGCGCACGTACAGCTGGATAAATATAAAAAGCATACGATCGAAGTGGTGGTTGACCGGCTCGTGGTGGAAGCGCGCATGGATAGGGCGCGGCTTGCTGATTCGGTGGAAACCGCGCTGCGTCTCGGCGAAGGGATGATGCTGGTGGCGACCGCAGGAAAAGACGACCTTGTTTTTTCGGAGCATTTTGCGTGCGTGCATTGCGGCATTTCTATTCCCGATATCGAACCACGGAGTTTTTCATTTAACAGTCCGCATGGCGCGTGCACGGCGTGCGCGGGGCTGGGGAAAAAGTTAAAAGTGGAGCCCTCGCTTCTCATTCATAACCCGCGTCTTACGATCGCGGAAGGGGCGATCAAGCCCGTCCAGCCCTCGGTGTATAGTCCGCTCTGGGTCGCACTTGAGGATCTCTCCCACCATCTTGGGTTTTCCGTTGAGGAAACACCGATAGAGAAATTTCCAAAAGAAACATTGCATGCGGTGTTGTATGGAAATACGACGCCATATTTTGAAGGGATCATCCCTCATCTCGAGCGCCGGTGGCAGGAAACGGATTCCGATTGGGTTCGGGCGGAAGTGGAGAAATATATGGTGGTGCATAAATGC
>JBBTYM010000060.1:0-6816 GCA_038061765.1 Patescibacteria group bacterium | reverse complement strand
TATCATCGAAGAAAAAGGGCTTGCACAGAGACAAGATGCGGGCGAGCTTGAAACGATTGCGCGCGCGATCGTTGCGGCAAATGAAAAAGCAGTCGCTGATTATAAGGGCGGGAATCAAAACGCGCTCCAATTTCTTTTCGGGAAATTGATGGCAGAAACAAAAGGAAAGGCCGACCCAAAGACAGGAAGAGAATTATTTATAAAGTTACTGAAATAATAATTAACATAATGGTATGAGCGAGAAACATTTTGGGGAAATCGAAGAAGGAGATGAATTGAAAAAAGCCATACAGGAAGCAGCTGACTCAAGTCCTGATGAGGAAGAAAAGGAAGATGTTCTTGAAGGAGCCGTTGATGTTTCTTCGGAAGAAATTAAAAAGGCCGCGCAGGCGGGACAGATGAGGGAAGAACAAGAAAAATAAACAGAGAAGATAAAAAGATCCCCCGTGCGAAAATTCGCACGGGGGATTTTGTTATTTTCTATATGATGCTATGACCAGCGCTAGTGCGCCAAGACACATCATCATAAACAGCACTCCGAGCATCGGAGATCTGACGGCAAGAACCACGGGAGCAAGCGCGAGCTGTACTCCTTTGCGCGCCCATTCATGGCGCGCAATGAAGTCTGCGATCGGTGGCGCTGTGTAATAATACACCGCTACAAATGCCCTGCCCGGCCGGTTCGTGAGCAGATGGTCGTCACGGAACTTTCGTAGCGTGACAACATGTTGGTCAAGATAGCTCCCGTATGCCGCGGTTGCGATGAAGCATCCGCCACCGCCACCCCCTCCGCCGGATGCGTCTGTCGGTGGCTGCGTTGCCGCCCCGAACTCCGCTTGAGTGAGCGCGGTATGCGTCAGATTGCCCGACGTATCCTTGGTGTGGATAGCGTAGCTATATGTTCCCGGTGCAAGACCTTGATGGTCATACGTCTGAGGCATTCCCGGCACTGCCTTGAGTGTTGCAAGAGCGGTAAACCACGAGTTGGCCTCGTTACGATATTCTATCATAACTTGTGCCAGGTCCGGATTCATCGGGTTTGTCCATGAAAGCCGTATGCCTGAGCCATGGGGCGTTGCCGTGAAGTATGTGACGTCATTCGGCGGAACCTCATCGGCTGTGATTATCATCGATACTTCAGCGGAGTCAGCACTCTCGGAGCCAGTCTCCATGCTGTATGCGGTAACCACGAAATAGTAGACTTCTCCCGGGAGAAGTCCGTTTATTTTCCAGGCTCTCACAACACATCCATCAAACCAGATGGAACACACTTCATCCAGGCGTTCCATTGCTCTTGCAACATCTATTGTCTGGGTGTACGTGCCACTCTTTGTGCCAAAGTAGATCTTATATCCCAAATCGTTTTGATCCGGGATTGGTTCACTATTCGTATACGTTCCTGGCGGTGTCCAGCTAATGGTTACAGAATTAGCAAAGCACCGCTCCCCGCACAACAGCATAAAGAATGCCGTGAGAAACACTATAAACATCTTCATGGCAACCCTCCTTCGTGGTTTATTTTTAAGTTTTTAAAGGTCTATTTTCTTATAGAAATACCATTGACAAAAATACAATATTCATGTATATATGTATAGTGTATTAAAGATACTGAAATAGTATGTATATGTCAAGACATGTATTCAGAAAAATGAGGAAAATAAGCTTTTTTCTTATTGTTTCGATCGTAATCTTAACGAGCGGTATCGTCACGATGCCCGGTTTCGTGCGTGCTGACGGGGCGACGATCCCGCCGGCAAACATTCTTGATCTCGCTGTGGTCGGCGTGGGAAGTTCTTCGATTCAGCTCACCTGGAGCGCTGTTGGTGCTGACGGCTATGTGGAGCCGGCGACCGCGTATGATATGCGCATAGCGCAATACAGTTTTACTATGGGAGCGTGGAATTCTTTGACGCGAGTAAGCAGCACGCCGGTGCCGGGTCAGCCTGGCATTCAAGAAAGTTTTGTTGTGACCGGCCTTTCTCCCGCCACTATATATTATATTGCGGTGCGCGGCGTTGATAGTTTTGGCACGATATCCATGGCATATAATATCGTGACCGCAACGACCGCGTCAGCAGGGCCAACATCGGTCAGCAATGTTCTATTTTCCCCGCGACTTGAATCCGCGCCAACTCCTTCGGGAAAGAGTTTTACTATCACGCTATACAATGCCGGCACCGCAACGACCGCGGCGACATTTACCGGGCTTGCCGACGTAAATGGCCGCGTCGCGCTTCCCGGCACCGTTTCTTTGCCTGCGGGGTTGTATGACATCATGGTTTCTTCTCAGGGATATCTTCGCAAAAAACTTTTTGAATACAATGTGAGCTCGAATGCGATTATCATGCTTCCTATGCTTCCCGTGGGGGATATCAACAATGATAATATCATCAACTCGCTTGATTGGTCTGTTATGAGCGGGAGATGGTTTTCAAATGATACGACGGCGGATATCAATAAAGACGGTATCGTGAATTCGATCGATTGGAGTTATTTAAGTAAAAATTGGTTTGTAACAGGAGATAATTAATATGATGACAGGTATGAAAAAATATTTTTTGAGCGCATTAGTGATCATCGGAGGCGTGGTGCCTGCGGCGGCATTTGGCGCGACGATTTCCGTTACTCCTTCGAGCGGCGCATATCAAGTAGGAAATATAATTACTGCGCAGATTATGGTGGATACGCAGGGATCGGCCATCGAAGGCGTTGATGTTCGTTATCTTAATTATAATCCCTCACTACTTGAGGTGCAGGATGAAAATACATCCATTGCCGGCGTGCAGATCGCGCCCGGAACGCTTATGCCAAATACGGTTGCAAATACCGTTGATACAGCGCTTGGACGTATTGCATTTTCGCAGGTTATCAACGGGAACGCGACATTCACCGGCAGTGGAGTGCTTGCTACGGTTCGTTTTCGCGTACTCGCGCCGGGAAGTGCAAGCGTTGTATTTAATTTTACGCCGGGCAATACGGCAGACACCAATATCGCAAGCGCGGGTATGGATGTTTTGACCTCGGTCATTAATGCCGTGTATGCGCTCACTGCCATCCCACAGCAACAACTCGCTCCACTCATATACATTTCTCCTGCGTCGGGAAATAAAACAACAGGCACATCGTTTTTGCTCAATATCATGCTTGATACGCGCGGCACCGCGATCGATGGCGCAGACATCGTGCTGACATACAACCGATCGTTCGTGAAAATAGCGGACGCCGATAGTATTACATCAGGCGTGCAGATCACGCCCGGCACGCTTATGCCCAACACGGTGGCAAACACCGTGAACGCATCGTACGGCACTATTGATTTTTCACAGACCACCGCTGCGAATACTTCCTTTACCGGTAGCGGCGTGCTTGCGACGGTCACCGTGCAGGCGTTTGCGCCCGGAGCGGAGAATTTTACGTTTACGTTCACGAAAGGAAGAACGACCGACACGAACGCATCGTTTGGCGGCGCGGACCTTCTTGACGCCGTAACGAATGCGACATTCACGATCACCGACAACGGCATACCGCCTGTGGTTGCGAGCAGTGAGCCATCAGGAATTATTATGCTCTCCAGCTCTCTTACATTGAAAGTAACGACCAACGAAGCCGCGACCTGCCGATACAGCGCTACGCCAAACATTGCATACGCTTCTATGAGTAAGTATTTTTCTTCGTCTGACGGCATCGATCATTCTACGTCGCTCTACGCTGGATTTCAGGCGGGCCAGAATACTTTTTATGTGCGGTGCAGTGACCGGGCAGGGAAGAGCATGACATCCGACGCGGTGATATCGTTCACTATCGTCACCGATAGTACGGCGCCGACGGTTTCACAACTGTCTCCTTCGGGCACTTTTTTTCTCCCGAAAGGTCTTTATATTTCCACGGCGGCGCAAGACCAGAGTGGCGTCTTAGGATGTAAGTTTTCTCCTGTCCCGAATGTTGCTTACGCCACAATGACGCGGGCGCTGTATTTGAAGGGAGCGGTATTTTCCACCTTTATCTATGGCAACGAGCTTCACGCCGGTCAGAATACTTTTTATGTGCGATGCAAAGATAAGGTGGGGAATGTAAACGCTTCCGATGCGGTTATTTCCTTCGCTTTGTTTACCGCGCCTACTTTTACGGTAAGCGTGGAGGGAGATAGCAATGCAAATGCGCATATGTTTACGATTTCATTGTATTCGCCAAACAGCACAACAGTGACCGCGAGTATAAAAGCATGGGCTGACCGGTACGGGAATATTTCGTTTGTGCCCGATAATTCGCGCAGTAATATGCTTGTTTCCCCCGGGAATTACGATGTCCGCATCGCGTCCGACCGCTATATCACCCGCAAACTCGCCAACACATATGTCGGTGCCGGGGCGGTTATCAGCGTGCAATCGCTCCTTGCGGGCGATCTCAATAACGATACCGTGATAAATTCGCTCGACTGGTCTATGATAAATACACAGTGGGCGAAAACATCTTCTTCTGCTGATATCAACAGAGACGGCAAAGTGAACACGATCGATTGGGGATATGTGAGGAAAAATTGGCTACAGTCGGGGAGCTAACACGTATGCGCATGAAAAGTTCAGGAAAAACAATCCATATATTTAACGCGTTGTATGCGCTTCTCTGTTTTGCGATAATCGCAAGCACAGCGCTTGTTGCTGTTGCCGCAACGACGTCGGTCGTCATTGGCGGGGCCGCAACCGCGACGCTCGCGCTTTCTCCGGCAAGCGGCTCGTATGCGACGGGCGACATCGTCAGCGTAAATATCCTGCTTAATACGCAAAGCAATCCTATCCAAGGCGTGGATATCGTATACCTCAATTACAATCCTACGCTTCTTGAGGTGCAGGATGATGATGCGGTCGTTGCCATTAATGTTCCGGGCGCGCAGATCGCTCCCGGAACATTAATGGCAACGACCGCGCTTAATTCGGTTGATACTGTCGCGGGGAAGATCGCATTTTCACAGGTGACCACCAGCGGCGTGTCATATACGGGAAGCGGAACGCTTGCGACTGTGCGCTTCAAGGCGCTTGCGAGCGGAACAGCAACGGTAACATTTAATGTTACGCAAGGAAGCACGATTGATACGAACGTGGCAAGCGATGGGGAGGATGTTCTTGCATCCGCTTCCGGCGGCTCATATGTTTTATCAGGAACCGCCGTACCGCCACAGCAAGATATGACGCCTCCGGTGCGCGCTAACGGCGCACCGTCAGGAGTGCTTGCGGTCGGCACCACACAAGCAGCGCTTTCACTGACTACCAATGAAAGCGCAACGTGCAGATACATCACGTCCGCGGGCGTAAGTTATACAGGGATGACATCCGCGTTTACCACGACTGGAACAACCTCTCACTCCGTGACGATCACCGGCCTTTCAAACGGAAGCTCATATACATATTATATGAGATGTACAGACGGGGCCGGTATTGCAAACACGGATGATTATACCATCACGTTCTCGGTGGCATTGCCCACTTCTGCTCCCGCGCCAGCTCCTACTCCTGCGCCGACAAGCGGAGGCAGTTATACACCGCCCGCAGCTGTAACTCCTGCGCCATCATCAACAATAACACAAACAGCAACTCCTGTTACGGGCACAGCTTCTCCGTATTTGCCATCAGGCGTTATGGAAGGCGACCTCGTGCGCGGGCCGGATGGCATCAAAGTATACATCGTAAATTATCACGGATATCGGCGCCATATTTTCAACCCGGCGGTGTTTGGTATGTACGGCCATTTCAAATGGGATGCGATCAAAAGTTTAAGCCAGCAAGAGATCGATACGCTTAAAACATCGGACCTCTATCGCGCTGATGGCGATGCCCGAGTATTCGCACTTCATGAGTTGGATGAAAAGAAGGGGCTTGCGCAAAAACGATGGATGAATATGACCGGAGAGCGATTTGCGACGCTCGGCTACAAGTGGGAGCAGGTATTTGTCATCAACACGAAAGAGCGTGATTATTATCAGGAAGGAAGTCCTATCACCGACACCCAGCAGTCGTCTGCGCAGCCGTCTGCGTCGGTGGTAAGCATTATCGCGGGTTCGCTTGTAAAGGCCGCAGACAACCCGACGGTGTATTACATCACGTCCACGGGGCTCAAAAAACGCATCCCGAGCGCGGCGGTGTTTAATGCCTATAACAACAAATGGGAAAACGTGAAAACGGTCTCACAAAGCCAGCTTGACGCGTATGCAACGGTGAATACGATAAAGCTTTCCGGAAGCGCTAAAGTGTATTTACTCGAAGGCGATACAAAGCGTTGGGTAAAAACAAGCACGGCATTCGCGCGGCTTGGGCTTGATTGGAATAAGGTTGCAACGGTGAATCAAGCCGAGCTGAGCGCGTACGCGGAAGGCGCGGCGATAGAATAGGTTACGCCGAGAGAAACACGCGGATAAGCCGTTCAATTTTTTTGCGCTCTGACTCCCAGTGTACATTGGGAGTTTTTTTAAACCAGGTAAGTTGGCGTTTCGCGTATTGATATATTTTTACATCAAGCGTTTTGATCATTTCTTGTTTTGTTATTGTTCCTTGCAGGTGGCGCGCGAGATATTTATATTCAAGCCCCAGCTCTTCCATGCGCTTCCACGAAACTCCGCTCGCGTGGAGTTTTTTCGCTTCTTGAACCATCCCCCTTTTTACGCGCGTACACAGGCGCGCGTGTATTCTTTTCTTCAGCTCCGTATCAGATTTCTTTATGGCGACAAGAAGCGCATTGTAGCGCGGCGCGCCCGCGGCTTCTGGCACGGGTTTGCCGGTGTGTTTTACGATTTCAATGGCGCGGATAAGTCGGCGCGGATTACGC
>JBBTYM010000059.1:0-2530 GCA_038061765.1 Patescibacteria group bacterium | reverse complement strand
TCATAATGCTGGCGATGCAGTGCCAACCGCGGAATCAAGCTTGCAAATCCGTACTTGCGCAGCATTTCCTCGATCCCCGCCTGATCGTATTCGCCGAATTTCGCTTCCATAAAATCAACCCCGACAGGCACATCGCGCCGAATGGTTGATAAGCTTTTTGAAAAAAATGCCTGTTCTTTATGCGGCCCGATTTTCGCTCTCAACTTCTCGGGCATGATACCGATATTCTCATACACGTTTTCAAGCGAACCGTACTCCTGCAATAACTGCGCCGCGGTCTTATCGCCCACGCCCGGCACGCCAGGAATGTTATCCGAAGGGTCGCCTTTGAGTCCTTTGTAATCATTCATCTGCGATGGCGCAAGCCCGAAGCGCTCGCGCACCGCTTTTTCGTCATACACCACCGTATCTGATATCCCTTTTTTGAGCGTATACACTTCGGTATCGTCATCCACGAGTTGCAGCGTATCAAGATCGCCAGTGATAATAATGGTCTTAACTTTCGGCGTATGTTGTTTTGCCAACAACGCGATTGTGCCGATCATGTCATCCGCCTCAAACCCTTCTTTTTCATAGATAGGAATACCAAATGCGCGCACGATCTCTTTCACCTTCGGAAACTGCACCACAAGATCGGCGTCCGTTTTTGGCCGATGCGCTTTATAGTCGGCAAACTCTTTATGGCGAAATGTCGGCGCAGCCAAGTCGAATGTCGCAATGACATACTCGGGCTTCAGCTCGCGAAGCACTTTGAGCAATACGCTCGTAAACCCATACACCGCGTTGGTCGGCTCGCCTTCGTGCGAGAGCGGCGGCAATGCATGGTACGCGCGATGCACAAGCGCGTTCCCGTCAATTAAAACTAATTTTTCTGGTCCTTTCATTGATATATGTAAATGTCACCCGTATCGTGTCTCTGGGCAGTGCTTTTTTAATGCGCCGCGCCCACTCCACGAGCACGATATTTTCAGGGTTGTTCATCGCTTCGTCCAGCCCGATCGCGTTCACGTCTTTTTCACTTTCTAAGCGATAACAGTCAGCATGATAAAAATGCGTATACTTTTTTACTTTTGCCTTTTGACTTTTGACTTTCAGCGCGTGCGTATGCACAAGCACAAACGTCGGACTTTTGACTTTTTCCTTAACCCCAAGCCCCTCGGCAAACCCCTGCGCGAATGTGGTCTTTCCGGCACCCAGCGCGCCATCAAGCGCAACGACAACAGCTCCTTTTGTCGTCACCCCCTCAACGAGCGCCTCGGCAAAAAGCTTTGCCACGCTTTTTGTCTCCTCCGCGCTTTTGGTGGTTATGCTGTTCACGCTTCTATTGTAATGCCTATGAGCGCGTTTGACAAAAAACATACCGCATAGTACAGAGAAAGCATGGCGTTACACAAAAAACTGACATGTCTCGTTTTTCTTCTGGCATTTGCAGGAGCTGTTGCCGCATGGCTTACTAGCCCCTTCCCTGTGGCGCGCCCCGTCACTCCCGCTCCTGTGTTCAATCAACCCCTCGATACATCGGATTGGAAGACCTATCGGAACGAAGAGTTGGGATTTGCAATAAAGCTCCCGCCGAGGTGGGAGGGGTATAAGATAGAGACGAAAAGGGACAAACAAGTTTTTGGATGGGTTGAATTTTCGAAAGAGGTTGAACAGGAAAATGTATCTACGAATGAAACAGCGAAATTCTACTTACCAATTCTTATCATCCAAGTATTTACGGATGAACAGTGGGACAGAGAAATGAGCTATGGTTATCCTCGTTATAGCTTGATAGCAAAGGATCGTGGAGTTGTTTATTCTTACATCACAGGACAAGAAATGATGCCGCAAGAACGACAAGAAATAAAACAAGTTATTGGCGCCTTTAAGCTTATAAACGCAAAATAACTTGTTCAGTTAGCGCAAGAACCTTAACAATAAAATACAAAACGCCAAAGAGGAGGCAGAGATGAAAAAGATGATTGTGTTTTTGAGCGGATTAGTGTTGTTTGGTTTTTTAATGTTTGACGCAAATGTTCCGGCTTTAGCAAATCACCTACAAGACCCGTGTGACCCCTTTAACCTCACAACATCCAATGTTTACGGACATACGGTAAGTGAATTTAGTGGGAAAACGGCTTATTCGAATGGGGCTTGTAGAGGAACTGGGGATGGAGACTATCAGTGTGTCGAGTTTGTGGACCGCTACTTTGCGCGCCAGGATTGGGTAGGTAACGGGGGAGAATATTTCAGTAGCGCATCACTAAAAGGACTAGCGCCGATTTCAAACGGAAGCACTCTCATGCCAAAGCCGGAAGATATCCTTGGATTTGAAAAGCCGGGGACAGTGGGTCACGTCGCAATAGTTACTGCCGTGACACAGGTTAGCGCTACGAACCATGAAGTACATATAATAGAGCAAAACTACTCTTTTTCTGGAGAAACCACGCTTCCCATGGTTCGCTTAAATAATGGTGGATACTCTGTGCTTTCCCGCGATGGTTTTACTATCCAAGGATGTTTTCGCTACTTTCCGCCGCCAACGATC
>JBBTYM010000058.1:0-5227 GCA_038061765.1 Patescibacteria group bacterium | reverse complement strand
CGGAACAAGGCGACCCCGCCGGCTACGCCATCTATGCAAGCGGAGGGATTAATTATTTTGGTGGGGATGTGCAAGTAGGTAATACAGGAGATTCTAGGAACCTTTGTATTAATGGGGACTGTAAGACTGCATGGCCGAGTGGTGTATGGACACAATCTGGTAACGATATCTACAACAATAATACTGGCAATGTAGGAATAGGGACGCCAACACCTAAAACAACATTAGATGTTCGTGGTTTTTTAAATATTCAGGACCTTTCTAATAATGCTGCGGTCTTTACTTTCCCCCTTACTGGAACACTCCCCGGTCTTTACATCCGGGCAGATGATGACCCTTCGACATGGGAACCTGCCAGTGAGCGAATGTATATAGGAGCAGCCAGTAGAAGAGTCGGTATCGGGACGACAAATCCACAAGCGAAGTTGGATGTGAATGGGGACGTCAAGACAAGTGGTGCTTTTTACGCAAGCAGCGGAGTTCCTCTCTATATCCCAAATATTTCATGTGCAGAGGCACAGGATACACTTACCACACGCACTACATGCACAGGATACTCGGTTACCGGGTATTGTGGTACCGTATGTGAAAGTCCATACTGCTGGCCAGGAGGAAAAGAAGGATGGAGGTATGTAAACGCTACGTGCAATAACACGTTTCTTGGTTATGCTGCTCTACCGAACTAACTTTTCTTGGAAAGCGATTTTACAAGATGCGATTGAGATGATTTGTGGTTATAGGGCGTGCAGGACTATTGATAAGAGGAGTGGGGTAATAGGTGGTAACGATCAAGATTAAAATTTATTTAAAAAGAGCGGCTTATGCTGCTCTTTTTTGTTTAAGGGGTGTGTACGTATATATGCACTTTCCCGCTGGTATGGTGGCATTTCTAGTGATATAATGGCACATAATGGTAAATCTCATATTTTTCATTTCTGTTATGGCGTTCGTGGTGCTTGGTGCGGGCACTGTGGTCGTGGTATTTCACTTTTTTCAATATCGATTGAAAAAAGACAAGCACCGGCGGATAATAGTGCTTTTTTAAGCGGGATCTTTTTTGCTGTTCTTTCTAGAGCTTGTAATACTTCTTGGTGCTGATTGGTCAGCGATTAATGGGGTAATAAGGGAGTATTTTTTCAAAAATTCTTTATGATTGCTTTTCGTGAAGGAGAAAAGATGCTTACATTGTATCGACGGCACGGACTTATTCTCGCCGCTGAGTTGGCGCCAATCATCCTTTTTGCGATTGTGCTGATCGGCGTTGGGGTTTTCGCGATCGAGCAAATACCCGATGAGATTGCCTCATTGCGTATACTAGGGTTACTTGGCATATTATTTTTTTTACACCTTCTCTGGATCGCGTTATTCGTTGTGCTTGCCGATTTTTTCCTTGACGTATGGGTGCTGACCGATCAGCGGGTCATCGCCATAGAGCAAAAAGGGCTTTTTGCACGCACGGTGTCGGAGTTTGACCTATCGCGCATCCAGGATGTGACGATCGAGGTGCATGGCATTATTCCGACGATGTTCAATTACGGCAACCTTATCGCGCGCACGGCGAGCGAGCACGAGAGTTTTATATTCAAGCAGGTTGGCCGCCCCCATGAAATAAAGGACGCATTAATCCAAGCATCGACGGCACAGCGAAACAGTGCGCTCGCCGCGATCGCAAAGCACGTACAATCAAACACATGATTCCCGATGTCATCAACAATTTTCCGGCACAGTTTGCATACGAGCCCGATGTTCACAACAGCGAGCATCTTCCGAAGTCGCACGCGTATATTGTCGCCGGCATGGGGGGGTCGGCGCTTGCGGCGGAGTTGTTGCGCGAAAAAGACAGCGAGCGAGAGATACTTATTCATCGCGGGTATGGATTGCCGAGGGTGAACGAAGCCGTGCTGAAGCGTAGCGTGCTGATTGCCATCTCATATTCGGGCAACACCGAAGAAACGCTTGACGCATTTACAAAGGCGCACGCGCAGGGGATGAGCGTAGCGGTCATTGCAAGCGGCGGAAAGTTGATCGAACTGGCCGCGGAGCACAACGTTCCGTTCATTCAAATTCCTAACACGGGCATTCAGCCGCGGCATGCGAACGGGTTTATCCTGAAAGCATTGATGAAGCTCATGGGGGATGATACGGGCCTTGCCGAGACGGGCGCGCTTGCTGCATTGCTTGATCCTTCGCGCTATGAACAAGAAGGAAAGGCGCTTGCGGAAAAGCTGAAAGGCAAGGTACCGGTGATATATATATCGTCTGAAAACGGCGCGATCGCGTATAACTGGAAAATAAAGCTTAACGAGAGCGCGAAAATCCCTGCATTTCATAATGTATTTTCCGAGCTCAATCATAATGAGATGACCGGGTTTGATATCATTAATTCCACGAAATCGCTTTCAGAAAAGTTTCATTTTATTTTTCTCACCGATGAAAATGATCATCCGCGCATCGTAAAGCGCATGGAATTGACCAAACAGCTGTATATCGCGCGAGGACTTCCGGTGGAAACGGTGAAGGTAGAAGGGGAGTCGTCGTGGCATAAAGTATTTGCATCGCTGACGCTTGCCGATTGGACGGCGTATTATTGCGCCATGCAGTACGGTACCGAGCCGGAACAGGTGCCGATGGTGGAAGAATTTAAAAAAATGATGACATAAAAATATGTATCTTTTATTCGACATTGGAGCGACAAATATGCGCATTGCGATGTCTCACGACGGGGAGACGATCCTTGATCAAAAAATCATTCCTACGCCGGCTGATTTTACCGAAGGGATGAAGGTGTTTAAAAGTGGCGTACGGGAATTATGCGGCGACATGATCATTAATGGCGCGGCAGGCGGTGTCCCGGGAATCCTGAATAAAGAAAAAGCAGTGCTGTTAAGCGCGCCGAATCTTGAGGGGTGGGAGGATGTGCTGTTGAAAGAAGCCATTGAAAAGGCATTAGATATTACGGTGCATCTTGAAAACGATGCCGCGCTTGCCGGGCTTGGCGAAGCGGTGTTTGGGGCGGGGAAAGACAAGCGCATCGTTGCGTATTTTACGGTAAGTACCGGCGTAGGCGGCGTACGGGTGATCAATGGAAGATTGGACGAAGGCGCGTTCGGGTTTGAGCCACACCGACAGATCGTGGACGGCGTTCATAACTTAGGGTATTACATTTCCGGTAACGGGATAAAAAAGCGGTACGGCAAGTCGCCCGAAGATATTGAGGACCCTGCGATGTGGAAAGAGGCGGCACAGTGGTTGGCGATCGGCGTGAATAATGCCATTGCGTTTTGGTCTCCTGATATATTTATATTGGGCGGCGCGGTAATGCGTCATCGGATTTCTGTAGCAGAGGTGAAGCGGCAGGTGGAAGAATTCGGTAATTTCCCCGAATTTCCCGAAATAGTCGCGGCACAATTGGGTGATGCGTCCGGTCTCTACGGCGCGCTTGCGCTGGTAAAAAAGAAGGTAGAACATAGCGAGTAGAGTATAGCATTGCGGAATCTGTGAAAAAGACAAAACAAATTACTCCGCGCATTTTTATGGCGCGTAAGACAAAAGCGCAAAAGATCGTGCGCGCGCTGAAAAAATTATTTCCCACAACCGGCATGGCGTTGCGCTATTCCAATAATTGGGAGCTTGTGGTCGCGGTGGTGCTTTCCGCGCAATGCACCGACAAAAAAGTGAATGAAGTGACGGAGAAGCTGTTTAAAAAATACAGGACGCTCGACGATTACGCGGAAGCGGATCCGAGAGAATTTGAAAAAGACGTCCGCCCGACCGGTTTTTTCTGCAATAAGACAAAAAATATACTTGCCGCGGCGCGTATGATACGAACAGATTTCAACGGAGAAATTCCTCACACCATGGAGGAATTAGTGCAGGTGCCCGGCGTAGCGCGAAAGACCGCAAATATCGTGCTTGGCAACGCGTATGGTATCGTAGAAGGCATCGCGGTGGATACGCATGTGATACGGCTCTCGCGTTTGCTTGGCTTGACCGATCATGCCGACGCAGTAAAGATAGAACGCGACCTGATGCAAATACTCCCGAAGAAAGAATGGTTTTTATTTACGTATCGGCTTATTGATTACGGGAGGAACTATTGTACGGCGCGCCGGCATGATCATGCAGTGTGTCCGTTAAGCAAAATACTTTGATTACAAAACGCCATCTTCTTCGTTCCGCCTCCGTGTCTCGCCTCACTGTACTACGTAGTACAGTTTCGGCTTCACTACTCGGCGCGTCTCGAATCTGACGCTTTGTAATGCAAAGTAAATAAAATAATATGCGTTTTTTTATTGACCAGCCGATCAGAGAAGGGGCGGAGATTTTCATTACCGATGCGGGCATGCGGCATCAATTGGCGCGCGTGTTGCGCTATACGGCGGGCGATACGATCATCGTGCTTGACGGGAAGGGGAGCGAAGGAGAAGCAGTAATACAAAGTATTACAAAAGACGCCGTGACGGTGAAAATTGGCGTGTGTGGGAGAAACAAAAATGAGCCGGAGTATGCGGTGATGTTGTATCAGAGCGTGCTCAAAAAAGACAAGATGGAGTGGGTGTTTGAAAAATGCACGGAAATCGGCGCGTCCCGGTTTGTTCCCGTACTCTCGGAACATTCGGTGAAGCAGGGAGTTAATGCCGTACGAGCACGAAAAATCGTACAGGAGGCGACCGAGCAATCGCGCCGGGGGGTAGTTCCGGAGATCAGCGAGATCATTTCATTTGAGAGCGCGGTACAAGATGCAAAAAAAAGCGGCGCAGTATGCGTGCTCGCGCACAATGAAGGTGAAGCGGAGCATCTGGGGGATTTCGCGCGCACATATGATCTCTCGGGCGGTGTAAGCGTGTTTATCGGCCCTGAAGGAGGGTTTAGTGATGCGGAAGTCGCATATGCTTCCCAAAACGGGTTTCATATCGTATCGTTGGGGAAGCGGACGTTGCGCGCGGAGACCGCTGCGATCGTCGCGTGTTTTTCAGTAGTTAAGTAGCAACCGTCCTCTGCAATTCTTTTTTAAATCCACTCACGCCTTTTTATTGAAAAATAAATTAAAGAAAGGCTGCGCTTCCGTTAAGATATTCCCTGTTTGTCCAAGAGCGTAGCGATTGGCAACAAACAGCAATCCCGTCTTCTTTATTATAGTATAATACATGACGGGGCAAGAAAGAATTATAGAGAGGAGTTATAGTAATTATTTTCTAGCTTTTGTCCTATGCTATTTGGCGCTCAC
>JBBTYM010000057.1:0-6169 GCA_038061765.1 Patescibacteria group bacterium | reverse complement strand
TGTGAAAGCATCTCTTCTTCGGAAAGCGCGCAATCAACGATCGTCGTTTCTTGCGGTTGTGCTCCAGCGGATCGGACGCCTCGCTCCGCAAGCACTTCTTGCACACCCATCTCTTCCGGCTCGATTTTTAAAAAAATGGCTTCCTCCCCCGCGACGCGAGCAAACTGTTCGGTGAAAAAACAAATGAGCTTTTCTTTATCATGCGCCGCTCCAGCGATCACCGGCCCATACGGCACGTACCAATACGTTTTCTTAAGCGGGAGCATATGTCGAATTGCGCTCGCGCACAGCATCGTGACGCCGTCTTTTTTCACTATGACCCGAGCGACCGTATTGCCGGCTTTTTCCTGAAAGCCGGCCCACTCAAAGGACTGCAAAAATCCGCCGCCATGGCGGACAATAAATTCATTCCATTCTTCACGCGATACCGCGGGGTTAAAAAGAAATTCCATCAGTTAAATAATCCATCTATCATGCGCCATCCTCTTTTTCAATCCTTTCTTTTATCTTAACGGAAGCCACGACTACGCTATCGCTCCGCTGGACTGCTGTTTGTGTGCCAATCGCTTCGCTCTTGGACAAACAGGGAGCGCAGCCCTTCATTGATTGTTATTCTCATAGAAGGGCGCGAGAGGATTAAAGAAAGGATTGAAAAAGAGGATGGCGCACAAAAATATTATTTGTAGGTTATGATCATCTACCGTCCTAACGCTTTCAGCGCCTCTTTGATCCGCAGATCGGTTCGCTCGATCTCTTTCGGAATATTTTTAAGCGCGTCGCGGGCATCGCGCGCGCTCCACCCGAGCGCCACAAGCGCATCGATCGCATCCACGTCTGCGGACGCACCCGCGTCATGTATTGCAAAACTCACCTTCGCTATTTTTTCATGCAGTTCAAGCACGATCTTTTGCGCGCTTTTGAGACCAACGCCCGACACTTTAGTAAGGAATTTCACGTCTTCCCGCGCAATCGCCCCCGCAAGCATATTTGGGCTTTCCATAGAAAGGATCGCGAGCGCCACCTTCGGCCCGATGCCAGAAATAGTGATCAACAGTTCAAAAAGTTCAAGCGCTGAATGGTCCAAAAACCCGTATAATTCAAGCGCATCCTCCTTTACTTGGAGGTGCGTGAATGCTTTGACGGTGTCCCCCGCGAGTGGTATGGTATTTAAATCTCCGACAGGAAAAAACACCTTGTAGCCGGTGCCATTCACAAGGATTATCACACTCTTTTCGTTCTTCGTTAGCACTGTGCCCTCAAGATACGCTATCATAATTTCTCTCCTATAATAACGTAATTCTCTCGTTTTCTCAACCCATGCCTCGCTTCACTCTCCAATCTCCTTTTACTCCTGCCGGCGATCAGCCGGATGCTATCGCCGCGCTTACCTCTGGCGTTGAAGCGGGCGCCACGCACCAGACGCTCGTAGGCGTGACCGGCTCGGGCAAAACATTTACCGCCGCGCACGTCATCGCGCGCACGCAAAAACCGACGCTTGTCATCTCGCACAACAAAACACTCGCTTACCAGCTCTATCAGGAATTCAAAAGTTTCTTCCCGGAAAACTCGGTACATTATTTTGTTTCCTATTACGACTACTACCAGCCGGAAGCATATATGCCGCAGACCGACACTTATATCGATAAAGATGTAAAGATCAACGAAGAGCTCGACCGCCTCCGGCA
This sequence comes from Patescibacteria group bacterium, assembly GCA_038061765.1. GTDB lineage: Bacteria > Patescibacteriota > Minisyncoccia > GWC2-36-17 > WO2-46-25 > MEYI01. Next base: position 4,484 of record JBBTYM010000057.1, on the reverse strand, counting down.
CGAAGCGACGCAGGCGATCCTCTCGCGCGACGATGTTATCGTTATCGCGTCCGTATCATGCATCTACAACATCGGCGCGCCCGCAAACTACGAAGCGTTGAGCGTGCGCGTATCGCAGGGCCAGCAGATGAGACAAAAGGAACTACTTGCGCATCTCGTCACGCTCCAGTATCAGCGCAACGATATAGAGGTGCTCCCGGGGATCTTTCGCGCACAAGGAGAGGTTATTGAAGTGCGTCCATCGACCGGCAACGATATCGTTCAGATCATTTTCGGGAAAGACGGTATCGAGCATATCCGCGTTGCCGCAAACGAGCTCACGCCTCACTGGAAAGAAGCAGAGCATGTGCGGATATTCCCCGCGAAGTTCTGGCTCGCGGAAACAAAAACGATACCGCTTGCCATCGCCAACATCGAAAACGAACTTGCCGAGCAGGTCAAAGCGTTCACCACGCAAGGAAAGCTGATCGAGGCGCAGCGCGTAGAACAACGCACGCGCTTTGACCTTGAAATGCTCTCTACCGCGGGCTACTGCCATGGCATCGAGAATTATTCTCGCCAAATAGAATTCCGCGAGCCCGACTCACCGCCCTTCACGCTCATCGACTATTTCGCGCACGCATACGGAAAAAACTTTCTTATTCTCGTTGATGAAGCGCATATGACCATCCCCCAGATACGCGGGATGTATTTTGGCGACAAGGCGCGCAAAGATACGCTCATCGGCTATGGCTTCCGTCTCCCGTCCGCGCGCGACAACCGCCCTCTGCGCATTGAAGAATTCGAACAGCGCGTGCCGCAGGCGATCTATATGTCGGCAACCCCTGCGCCCTATGAGCTTAACAAATCCCACGGACATATCGTAAATCAGTTCGTGCGCCCCACCGGCCTTCTAGACCCTAAAATAACCGTATACTCGTTGGAACATCAGGTGCGCGACGCGATACAAGAAATAAAAAAGCGTGTAGCAAAAAAACAGCGGATATTTGTCACCACGCTTACCAAGCGCATGGCGGAAGATCTTGCGGAATTTTTAAAAGAAAATGGGGTCAAAGCGCACTTTCTCCATTCGGAAGTAAAAACGCTCGAACGCACAGACACCCTCCACGCTTTGCGCCTTGGCGAGTACGACGTCATCGTGGGCGTGAACCTTCTTCGCGAAGGGCTTGATATTCCCGAAGTATCACTCGTTATTATTATGGACGCGGATAAAGAGGGTTTTTTGAGAAATAGGACAACGCTTATCCAAACGATGGGTCGCGCCGCGCGCCATCTTGAAGGCGAAGTCATCATGTACGCCGACAGGATGACGCGCTCAATGAACGAAGCGATAGAAGAAACAAAACGCCGCCGCGAGATACAGGAGCACTACAATAAAACGCACGGCATCACGCCGCGTCAAATAGAAAAGCCGCTGCGAGAGCGCATGGCCGCACAAAAAAATGAAATTGATCTCACGCTTGAAGAAATGGGCATCTTTTCAGAAACAAAAGATATAAAAAAATTGATCGCAGAATATTCCAAAGAAATGAAACAAGCTGCCCAAGAGCTTGATTTCCAAAATGCGGAACGACTGAAAAACATCATCAAGAAACTCAAAAAATTCGCATAAGCAAAAGAAAAGAGGGGCGTCGTTGACGCTCCCTCTTTAAACTATTTTTTTCCTCCTTTTATTGCGGGGATTCTGCGCGCATCAGGGACGCGCTTGCATCCCTTGTGCTTCCCGCAGCATTTCTTTTCGGGCGGCAAAGGGGTCTGATACCCCTCCTCATACGGGGTAAGGATGAAAAAATCACCCTTACCAAATCTTTTTTGCACGACGTTCGCCATGCTTCCCTCCTTTTTTTTGTGAGCACGGATACTCCGGCGATGGCGCTTATGCACCCTGCGGTGATAAGTGCAAATAACATCCCGTCAGAAAGAAACTCTTTCTGGTCCGGCACGATTGATTTTACATCGCTTGTGCCGGCGGCGACAAATAATAGGCCTGCCCCCGTCAACAACAATATACCGGCTAAAATATCCCATTTCGTCCAGTTCATCTGAAACCCTCCTTTTATATATTGTTTTTAAACAGCAACTCTAAATTTATCACATAATTATACCGCATATCTATACTCTTGTCAATATATCTTTCCCCTCTGTTTAAGCGGTTTTTGCGTCTTTTAACAACTGGGGAAGCTCTAAAAAGTTCTTTTCAAGTTCTTTGAACATCTTCCCCGAGCGAAGCGCCGCCGCGGGATGATACAGCGGCACGAGAATATATGAGTTGATGCGCGTCGCTTTCCCGTGATCATGTGAGATCTTCGCCTCCGGCAAAAAATAATTCATAGAAAACCTGCCGAGCGTGGCTATCATTACCGGCTTGATGATGTCGATCTGTTTTTGGAGATACGGCGTGTATGCTTCTATCTCCTCTGGAAACGGGTCGCGATTTTCGGGCGGGCGGCGCTTCACGATATTGGTAATATACACGCGCTCGCGCGGGAGGTTTATTTTCACAAGCATTTTATCCAGCAGTTTTCCCGACTGCCCCACGAATGGTCGACACAACTCGTCTTCGCGGCGCCCCGGCGCTTCACCAATAAACAGAATCTCGGCGTCCTCGCTCCCCTCGCCAAACACCAAGTTCGCTGTGCCATATAACGGGAGACCAGCATCTTCTTCCATTTCTTTTTTCAGTTTTTCGAGCTCTTCTTTTTTCCTTCCCATGTTTTTATCATATTAGACGCAATCGCCCCCGCTCAATTTTTTCTTTAATCCTCTCACGCCCTTCTATAAGAATAGTAATGAAGGGCTACGCTCCCTGTTTGTCCAAGAGCGAAGCGATTGGCAACAAACAGCAGTCCAGCGGAGCGATAGCGTAGTCGTGGCTTCCGTTAAGATAAAAGAAAAAATTGAGCGGGGGCGATGGCCCACAGCAAAGCAAAAACATTTCTAATGCTATAAAGTCGCTGTGATGAAATCGCGGAACAACGGGTGCGGGCGAAGCGGGCGCGATTTGAATTCGGGATGAGATTGCACGCCGACAAACCACGGATGATTTTTGTTTTCCAATATCTCGCATAAGCCGGTTTCAGGATTTACGCCCGCGACCACCATGCCATTTTTCTCAAATGCTTCTTTGTATGCGTTATTGAACTCAAACCGATGCCTATGGCGCTCCACAACGTCTTCCGCGCCGTACGCGGTGAAACTTTTTGAATCCTTCTTGATACGACACGCAAAATCGCCCAGCCGCATAGTTCCTCCTTTTTTGTGAATGTCTTTTTGCGATTCCATCAAGTAAATAACGGGGTTTTTCGTTGTTTCGTCGAATTCGGCGGAATTCGCATCGGTGAGGCCCAGCACATGGCGCGCAAACTCAATTGCCGCGATCTGCATGCCAAGACACAACCCGAGATAGGGAATATTGTTTTCCCGCGCATAGCGCGCCACCGCTATCTTGCCTTCAGCTCCCCGCTTGCCGAACCCGCCCATCACTACGATTCCTTTTACTTTTTTTAAATGCTCCCATTCTTTCTTTCCTTCTTCGCCGTCCTTCTCGATCTTTTCCGCATCGATCCACACAATGTCTATTTTTACATTATTATGATACCCCGCCGTTTTTACCGCTTCGATGACGCTGTAATACGCGTCTTTCAACCCTGTGTATTTCCCGACAAGCGCGATTTGCACTTCCGGAAGATTTGAGCTGATCTTTTTCGTGAACTCTTCCCACTCTCTAAGCTCCGGCACGCGATGGTCAACGCGAAAATGATGCGTGATAAGTTTTACGATATTTGATTTATCGAAATTCAGCGGCACTTCGTAGATGGACGCGACAGTCGGCGCGGGAATCACCGCTTCCATCGGCACATCGCAAAAGAGCGCGATCTTTTCCAAATGCTCGCGGTCAATGTGGTCATCATCGAACCGGCACAAAATAATATCCGCGTTGATGCCGATCTTGCGCAGTTCGCGTACGGATGCCTGCGCGGGCTTTGTTTTCAGTTCGCCCGAGCTTTTCAAATACGGCAACAGAACAAGGTGCACGAACAAGATAGTATGATGCCCCTCTTCGTGATGGAGCTGGCGGATCGCCTCCAGATACGGCTCCGCCTCAATATCCCCCACCGTGCCGCCGATCTCGCAGATAAAAATATCGGCGCCCGATTTTTCGGCGCAGGTGCGGATATATTCTTTAATGGTGTTGGTGATATGCGGAACGATCTGGATCGTCTTGCCCAGATACAGCCCTTCCCGCTCTCTATCAAGCACCTTCTGATACACCTGCCCCGTCGAAACGCTTGAAAGCGCGGAAAACTCCTCATCGATAAAGCGCTCGTAATGCCCAATATCGAGGTCGGTTTCGGCGCCGTCATGCGTGACAAACACCTCGCCGTGCTGATACGGGTTCATCGTGCCCGGGTCAACATTCAAATACGGGTCGAGTTTTTGCATCGCGACGGTAAACCCCGCGGCTTTAAGCAGCATCCCGATGG
>JBBTYM010000056.1:0-3037 GCA_038061765.1 Patescibacteria group bacterium | reverse complement strand
TACCCTCCCTGCGCCTTTTCGCCGCGCAACACATCCACATACACCGCGCGAAGAAGCGAGCGGATATCGATGCCTCCGTGCTCGTAGAAATTAAAATCTTCCGCGACGATCGTGGCGTCTTTCAGGTCTTGGCTGAAGCGGTCAAAAGGCGCAACGGTCCTTTTTTCTTCGCCGTGCACCTCATACAGCAGTATCTTTCCCGTGCGGTCGTAGATCTTTGTGGATTCCGCCACCTTTCGCTCGCTGATCGTGAATGGGTTGGGCAGGTCGCGTATCAGAAGCATGAACATAAGTGAGCCGCCAACGCCCGCCGCCACGAGTCCTCCAAAAAAAAGAACAAGCATCGTTGTAATGATGCTCTTTTTCTTTTTTGGTGCGTAGGTGTAGCGTTTTCGTCGAGGCATACAGCGTATTTTTATTGTACCACAAAAAAGCAAACTTTCAAGCTTGACACAAAAAGAAAACTTGATAGAATAAATTCGAAAATCGATCTTTTACTATTAATCATCTTAGCCTCGTTTCGTATTCCTATAAGGAGGCACGAAGCGGCGCTCGTTGTGTTTTTTTACACTATGAAGACCGAGTACAAAGATGAAGACGCCATTGAGGGCGTCGAAAAAGAAGTGGGGGAAGTAGGGGAAGAGGTGGAGTTGGAGTTTGCGGCGTGGGACAACAGCGAGGACGATGGCATCGTACCCGAGGCCACCGGAGAGCTGTCTTCCTATGAGGATTCGGAGGAAAAGCTTAGCCGTTTTTCGCCCGAGTATTAGGGCGCCTCGGGCGCGTGTTTTGTTCAAGGGTTTTTAATAGCATACTACTGTGCGTGCAGATTGCGGCGGCCAATGCGTCCGCCGCGTCGTCTTGTGTAAAGAGTGTTTGTACGCCAAGGATCGCCCGCACCATTTTTTGGACCTGTTTTTTCTCGGCTCTCCCGTAGCCGGTGACCGCCTGCTTGATCTGAAGCGGAGTAAACTCAAGCACCGCGACATTATGCCTCTCGCATGTCGCAAGGATAACGCCGCGCGCCTGCGCGACCTTTATCGCGGTCTTGAGGTTTTTAAAAAAGAAGATGTCTTCAATGCCGACCACCGTGGGCGCATGTGTTACAAGCACCTCCCCGAGTTTTTCTGCAAGCTCATGGAGTTTTTGTGATGTTGTTTTGCCTGCTGACGGGACAGCAATGCATCCGTGCGCGACAAGCGCGATGTTCGACCCCGTTTTTTTGATGACCCCAAATCCGATGAGCGTGTCCCCGGGGTCGATGCCCATGATAATCATAGAGAGGGTGGGTTATGAAACAAATTCGACATTTGAATAAACATCCTGCACGTCGTCATTGTCATCGAGCGCAGTAAGAAGCACTTCAACCTGTTCTTTTGTACGAGGGTCTGCGACGGTCACCGTGTTTTTTGGCTGATAATCGAGCTCCGCGCGTTCCGGCACGACGCCCTTTCCTTCAAAAAAGTTTTTATTTGGAATAATTCGTCCGGCTTCGTAATAATGATCGCCGCACCGTCTTCCTGATGAATATCGTGCGCGCCTCCTTCGATCGCGAGCGCTTCGATGGTTTCAAACGAAGTTCCCGTAAGCGGCACAACGATCCGCCCGCACCGCTTAAACATCCACGTGACCGAGCCGGGGGAGGCGAGGTTGCCGCCGCGCTCGGAAAGCAGATGGCGTATTTCTTGCGAGGTGCGGTTTCGGGAGTCGGTGATCGCGTCGATAATGACCGCAACGCCGCCGGGGCCGTATCCTTCAAATTGCACGGTTTCAATTTTTTCGCCGCCTCCGCCCGACCATTTTTTTATGATTCGCTGAACATTTTCCGAGGGCATATTTGCTTCCTTCGCTTTTTCAAGCGCGAGCCGCAATCCTGGGTTCAGCTCGAGGAGAAGCCCTTTTTCTTTGATCGCAATGCTGATCATGCGCGATATCTTGCCGAACGTCTTTCCTTTCTGGACGTCCGCCACCCCCTTTTTCCTTTTAATGGTTGACCACTTTGAATGTCCGGACATGAGATTAGCTTATAGGAAAACTTCTAAAAGCTATAAGCTAATGCCTATAAGCTAAAGGAGAGTTCCTTGGTTTTTTTGGTTGTGATCGGCCTCAAAGGGAATGCCAAGGTGCGCGTATGCGTCTTTCGTGGCAATCCTTCCTTTCATACTGCGGGCGAGAAAGCCGATTTGGAGCAAATACGGCTCGTAAATATCTTCAATGGTCTCGACTTCTTCCGAGGTCGAGGCGGCGATGGTTTTAAGTCCTACCGGACCGCCGCGATATTTGGTGATGATGGTCTCAAGGATGCGCAGATCGGTTGCTTCAAGTCCGATGGAGTCGATATCCAGCATCGCAAGCGCTTTTTGAGCAACGTCGCGCGTAACGGGCTCGTGGTCATGCACTTGCGCAAAGTCGCGCACGCGCTTAAGGACGCGATTTGCCACGCGCGGCGTAAAGCGCGAGGCGTTTGCGATCACCTCCACCGCTTCATCGAGAAGGTTCGCGCCAAGCAGTGCCGCAGAGCGCGCTATAATTTTTTTAATCTCGTCTTTCTGATAAAATTCCAAACGATGTGTCGCGCCGAAGCGCGAACGGAACGGCGATGAAAGCAATCCTGCGCGCGTCGTTGCCGCGATGATGGTAAAGCGCGGCAATTGCAGTTGAAGCGTGCGCGCGGAAGGGCCCTTGCCCAAAATAATATCAAGCGTGCCGTTTTCCATCGCGGGGTAGAGCATTTCCTCTACCACTTTGTGCAGGCGGTGCGCTTCATCGATGAAGAGCATATCACCCTCTTCCATATTCGTAAGGATAGCGGCAAGATCGCCGACCTTTTCTATCGCGGGGCCCGACGTCACTTTCAGCGAAGCGCCCATTTCTTTTGCGATGAGGTTGGCGAGTGTTGTTTTGCCAAGGCCTGCGGGGCCGTAGAGCAAGACGTGCTCGATCGGTTCTTTGCGTTTTTGCGCGGCCTCAATGAGGACGCGCAGATTTCTTTTTATCTTTTCTTGTCCGATGTAGTCATCCCAGCGTCCCGGCCGGA
>JBBTYM010000055.1:0-1496 GCA_038061765.1 Patescibacteria group bacterium | reverse complement strand
CGCCTATTTTTCTTTCATCGGCAAACCGATATGAGATATGCGCGTAGTCGCCGCGAATAGTGCCGGGGGCGGCGGATTTCGGCTCGGTGGCACCGATCATTTTACGCACCACCTCAACCACATCGATACCTTCAAGCACCATTGCCACGATCGGCCCCGAGGTAAGCATCTCGATCATCATTGTGCGCACATGTTCTCCTCTTCGTTTCGCCAGGTCTTCAGTGTAGTGCAATGCCGCCGCATCTTTTTCAGACACAAGTAGTTTCATGCCAACCATTTTCATACCGACCCGTTCAAAACGAGTAAGTATCTCACCGACAATGCCGCGATCAAGTGCATCGGGTTTCAAAATGACCAGTGTGCGTTCGTTTGTTTTTGACATACTATGAGTTAATTAATGCTCGAAAAATATCATATCTTCAGCGAAAATACAAGCATCGCCGCCCGCGCACATCGCCCACAAATCACAAATTCACGCATATGCGTGAATTTGTGATCGGTGTATTACTTTATTGATACACGTCAGCGCTCGGTCGCAATACTGATGTGTTCGCCGTCGGTATACGCCGCAACCCTCCCCTGCGTGTCGGTGCGATAGAGCGGGATGCCTATAAGCCGTGCGAGCGTATCAGGATGCGGATGGCCGTATTTATTTTTCGCACCGACCGACACGACCGCAAGCGCGGGCGTTGTCTTTTCTAAAAACAACTGCGACGTGGATGTCTTTGACCCATGATGACTCACTTTCAATACATCGATATCGATATTTTCTCCGGAATGTATCAATGCGGCCTCCTCCTGTATGCCCGCATCGCCCATGAAAAGGAATGTCTTTTCTCTAAACCGCAGGCGTGATGCCACAGAGGTGTCGTTCACGTCAGCGAGCGCATCCGTCCCCGCTATCGCATTTGCCGGAAACAAAACGTCTATTTCCACGCCATCATCAAACCGGATATTTTCTCCTGCTTGCGCCAGTATCACGCGTGCGCCTTCTTTTTCTACCGCTTTTTTAAACTCCTCATACGTGCGCGTATGATAGTTCACGCCGGTCATCATCACATTTGCCACGTCATAGCGCCGCAGTACTTCGATAAGACCGAACATATGATCTTCCTGCGGGTGCGTAAGCACGATAAGGTCGATGCTTCTATCCCAAAACGACATAACACTCCCAAGCTCCGAAACCACGCGCGCGTCCGGCCCGCCATCAATCAGTATCTGATATCGCTGTGGCGTTTCGATAAAGATTGCATCGCCCTGCCCCACATCAAGCGCGTATACCGAAAGAAAATCGCGGGGCGCGCCCGCAACCGCAAAAGCCCACACGGATAGCGCGGTAAAAATTAGGAAGAAAAAATAATATCGTTTGTTCATTGGGTTTCGTTTCCCGCCACCCCGTCAACCATTTCTTTTATCTTAACGGAAGAGCAGCCCTTCAATAACTATTATATAAATAAAAGGCGTGAGCGGATTAAAGAAAGGGGTGACGGGGTGGC
>JBBTYM010000054.1:0-5860 GCA_038061765.1 Patescibacteria group bacterium | reverse complement strand
GTCAAAAACGTACGCATCAGGCGCGAACGGAACATACGTGTTGAAAGCTTGAGAATGTCGGGAGCGCGCATAATTATTCGGTAAAGTCCTTAAATTTAATAAGCAAGATTTCCATTCGTCGCGTTATATCTTCGGCTATCTCTTTGCGCAGCCCAACACCGCCATGACTGGAACTCATATCAAGCGCCTTGAAAAACTCCTCCTTATCTATCGAGCCGGTAAGATGCCGTTTGATGAGATCGTTCAGGCGAGCGCTCTGTTCTTCAGTTAACGTCGACGTAAGCGAATCGGATAATTGCGTACGGATCTCTTTCACGGCGTCATCAAGCGCGGCCGGCTTTTCATCAGACAGCTCGATATCTTTCTGAATAACATCGGTTTCTGCGAGCAATGCCTCGATCGATTCGCCAACCTTTTTCGATGATTGATAATTCAGGCCCGCGCCGCCTTGTTCTATAGGATGATCAAGCGATATATGGAAATCATCTTTGCTGATCTTGCCTAAAATACGGTCTTCCACCAGACGTTCAAGCCGGTCGATCTGCGTTGTGTCGAATTCAGACATAAGGTAGTTCACGATCGCCTTTGCCTTCAGGCGCGACTCGGTCAATTCGGGATACACCGAAAGAATATCCACGATAGCCGACGACATGCCTGAAAATGATTTGGTGATCTTTTCTCTCGTTTGCGGGTCGACCCTCTGCGGGCGCTGGGGGTTCATCGTCTGCCGGATGAGCTTTCCATCCTTCATATGAAATACGCGATGCGCGTATTGCAGTTGATTGGGGTCGTGCGTCACGAGAATGACCGCCTTTTTATCCTTTTCGTTCAGTTCTTGAAGAATGTCGAGCACATTTTGCGATGATTTCGAATCGAGGTTACCGGTCGGCTCGTCCGCGAGAATGATCGGCGTGTCGTTAATGAGCGACCGTGCGATGGAAACGCGCTGCTGCTGACCGCCGGAAAGTTCTGTGGTCAGCCGTTTCGAGAAGGCACCGATACCAAACCGATCAAGCAATTTCTGCGCCTTTCCGTAGCGTTCTGTTTTCGAAATACTTCTGAATGTCTGCGGAATGGAAACGTTGTCAATAACGTCTAATGATGGTATAAGATTATATTGTTGAAACACCATGCCAATGCTTTGCTGACGGTATTTCGTGACCTCACTCTCTTTCATTTGGTTGATGGGTTTTCCCTCCACCAGGACCCTCCCAGAAGTCGGTTTCTGCATTGCGGCGATAATATACAACAAGGTTGATTTCCCGCATCCGGACGGCCCGAAAAAGATGATAAATTCGCTCGGATAGATCTCAGCGTTGATATCGTCAAGCGCCTTCGTTTCATTCGGCTTCCCTTTATCGTATATGAGTGAAAGGTTTTCAATTTTGATAAGCGGTTCCACGTTTCTTATTATAAACTTTTTACGGCACAATGGAAACAATCGCGAGCCAATTAAAAAAACTCCCCTCATCTCCCGGCGTCTATTTCTTTAAAAATAGAGAAAGCAAAGTGATCTATATCGGCAAAGCGAGCATCCTTAAAAACAGGGTGCGTCAGTATTTTGCGCGCCAAGCGGCACAATTCCCCAAGACCGCCGCACTGCAAAAAGAAATCACGCGGGTCGAATGGAAAATATGCGAATCGGCGATCGACGCGCTCATCGAAGAAGCGCGCTACATCAAGGCATATCGGCCGAAGTATAATGTGGTATTTCGCGATGACAAAAATTATCTTTTTGTGTGTATCACCGCGGAAAAAGAATATCCGCGCATATTCATCAGCCATCAGCCGGAGAAAGATAAAAAACTTGTTGCGCTTCAGCGCGGAATGAAAATCATCGGACCGTTTACCGACGGCGCGGCACTCAAACAAACCCTGCGAAACCTGCGCCGCATCTACCCGTATTGCACCGCGCGGTCCTCAAAAAAACCGTGCTTTGATTATCATCTCGGGAAATGCCTCGGCGCGTGCGCATATCCCGCCGCACGCGCGCAGACAAAAAAGAATATCCGGGCAATCGAGAATATTTTAAGCGGCAAGCGCCAGCAGATCATTAAAAAACTCGAAAAAGAAATGAAACGCGCCGCAAAAGAAGAGCTGTTTCGAGACGCGGAAGAGATTAAGCATAAGATCATTTATTTGCAAAAAATATTCGCGCATCGCCCGGCGCTTGAACGACTCGCATTAAGCAACGAATCAAACGAGGTAGCGTGGGAAAAGATACAGGGGTCACTTCAGAAATTTCTCGCCACCACGCGCACGATCAATCGCGTCGAAGGATATGATATTTCAAATATCAGCGGAAAATATGCGGTCGGCTCAATGGTAGTTTTTGAAAGCGGCGCGCCGAATAAAAGCGAATACCGAAAATTCAAGATAAGATATTCGGGAGACGAACCGAACGACCCAAAAATGATGCAGGAAATTTTTAGCCGTCGGATGCTGCACGATGAATGGCAAAAGCCCGATCTTATCATTATCGATGGCGGCAGAGGCCAGCTTTCTGCCGCTCGCGCGGTACTGCCAGCCAACCAGCTTGTGTTTGCCATCGCAAAACGAGAAGAAGAAATATATACCCCGACATCACCGCACCCGCTCCCCTCTTCGCGCTTAGGAAACGAGTGCGCGCTGTTCATTCAACGCATCCGCGACGAGGCGCACAGATTCGCCGTTTCATATCATCGGAAAGTGCGGAGCAAGGGGTTTATACGGGCGAAGCGTTAGAAACACATGCACATATGCGAAAACTTTTATTCCCCTCCGTTGAATTGAGTAAGTTAAAATTTATTTTGGATAAAATTAAACCGCACAGAGGTCGTTAGACATGTGCGGCTTGGTATTTTTTCTCCTGTCAGGCAACAGGAGATTTGCACGGTTTTCCGCCCACCTCGGTGTCTGCAACCGATATTCCAGACAACGAGTACGCCTTAACAGCGGCGCCAATCTGATTGCTGCTCAATTCGTAATTGAACCGAATGAGCACTTCATCAAAAACTCTTTTCAGAACTTCTTTGTTCTTTTCTGCAAAGACACCGCAGAGCTCTCCATCATTCAATGGAATGATGGCCTTCCTATAAAAGTGGAGCGTTGCCACTGCGGCGTAAATCAGCATCTTATACAAACGATCCTGTTCGTCCATATCTTCATCTCCTTCCTACCCCCGATATTTTAATGCCCTCGAGGTGGGCTGATTTTTAAAGAACTCAAATTTAACAAACAAAGAATACACTATTATGTTCAACCTGTCAATAGCGAAAAATCCTACGAGATAGTGGTTTATTGTGATCGTGTATTGGTGAAATAGTACAAATATGCGTAACAGTAATAACTTTTTGCGTTTTGTTGCCCAATATCGTATTATAGAAAGCAATGATTCCAAGACATCACTTACCAAAAATCGACCCTGAACTCGATGCGCTTATCGCGCAGGAAGAAAAACGCCAGCAGGAAGGCCTTTTGATGATCGCGTCTGAAAACCTCGCGTCTGATGCGGTGCTAGAAGCCGCTGGCACAGTGCTGACCAACAAATACGCCGAAGGGTATCCGGGCAAACGCTACTACACGGGAAGCCAGTACATCGACCAGATAGAACAGCTTGCTATCGACCGCGCTAAAAAATTGTTCGGGGCGGAACATGCCAATGTGCAGCCGCACGCGGGCTCACAGGCAAATCTTGCGTGTTATTTTGCACTACTTGAACCCGGCGACACTATTTTAGCAATGAACCTTTCACATGGCGGGCATCTCACACTAGGCCACCCGGTATCGCTTTCGGGAAAATTATTTCATTTAGTCCATTATGGCGTAGAACAAGACACCGAAGTGCTTGATATGGATAAAGTTGCGGCGCTTGCGAGAGAAGTGAAACCAAAGCTTATTCTTTCCGGCTTCACCGCGTACCCACGCGCGGTCCCCTTTTCGCGCTTCGCTGAAATTGCGCGCGAGATTGGTGCATACGCGATGGCGGATATGTCGCATATCGCGGGGCTTGTGGTGGGTGGGGTTCACGAAAGCCCTGTGCCGACGCATGACGTCGTTATGACCACGACCACCAAAACACTGCGCGGTCCTCGTAGTGCTATTATTTTATGCAAAGAGCAATTCGCAAAACAGATCGACAAAACGGTATTCCCCGGCATGCAAGGCGGGCCGCTTGAACACATCATCGCCGCAAAAGCGGTATGTTTTAAGGAAGCGATGACCGATGAATACAAAAAATATCAGCAACAGGTTGCAACAAACGCAAAAGCGCTCGCAGAAACTTTGATGGCAGAAGGTTTGCGCCTTGTATCGGGCGGCACCGATACGCATTTAATGATCATCGACTGCACCACACTTGGCATTTCCGGGAAACAAGGCGCGGACACGCTCGCCGAATGCGGTATTTACGCGAATTTTAATATGATACCGTTTGATACGCGCAAACCCGCAGACCCATCGGGTATCCGCCTTGGCACGCCCGCGCTTACCGCGAGAGGCATGAAAGAAGCGGAAATGAAAACGATCGGCAAGCTTATCGCCGATACGCTCAAAAACCCGACCGACGAACAGAAAGAAAAAACAAAAAACGCAGTACGCGAACTTACGGCACAATGATCCTCCCCAGCGCGCCATTTGTAGAAAGGAACGAGCGGTTTATCGTAAAAAAAGTACGGAGCATGAAAACGCCGCCGACGCTCGCCGTGGTGCTTGTCGGAAATGACCCCGCGTCGCTTTCGTATGTGCGCCAGAAAGAACGCATGGCGATAAAGCTGGGGTGCGGATTTTTTTTATTACACCTTCCTAAAGGCGTAACAACAGAATATATTATCGCGCAGATAAAAAAGTTGCGTGCGAACACCGCGGTTCACGGCATCATCGTACAGCTCCCCTTGCCCAAACACACAGACACCGATCGCGTCATCTCCGCGATAGCCGCGAAAAAAGATATTGATAATCTCCGAGGTGATTCGCCCTTTGTTGCTCCTGCGGTTACGGCGATCTGGGAGATGCTCTCACGCACGGGCACGCCTCACATCACCGACCGGATCGCTATCATCGGCTACGGCCGTGTTATCGGCAAGCCGTTTCATATGTTTCTTCTCGCGCGCGGATTTAAAAATATCGTGGTGGCAGATAGCGCGACAAAAGACATTTCCGCGCTCACCAAAGATGCCGATATCATCGTGTCCGGCGTCGGCAAAGCAAACCTTATCACCACAGTGAAAAAAGGAGTGAGAATCATCGATGCGGGCGCGAGCATATACAAAGGAACGCTCGTCGGCGATGTCGATATGAAAAAGGTGCGGGCAAAAGCAGCAGTGCTGACGCCGGTTCCCGGCGGCATCGGCCCGCTGACCGTCATTCATTTATTTACAAACCTTATTACCGCGCATCATTAAGTATATGCATACATACAAAGATACGGTCCTTGCACATGCTAGAGCATTCGTCTCAACACCGGTGTATTTATTCACTCCGCTTGAGAAAGAACTGCTCGCGCCATTTTTTACGAATACGGAGAAAAAGGTGTACCTGATGCACACGCTTCCGCAAAGTATCGGCACGGCATTGCTTTCCATGTTCTCGCGCATGAAAAATCCGCGGGGCTTGCGAGGTATCTTTGCGGATAATTTTATGCCGGAAATGCTTGCGAGCATGCTGAAAGAAACCGTAGAAAAATTCGACGGCGATGGCATGCAATTTTTGAAGCATCATGGCATCGCGTCGTTTGACGCGTTTGTCGCGCACTCCCCGGAAACAGAAAAAGCATGGGAAGCGTTTCGTGATGCGGTGCGCGTGGATACGAAATTCCTCGAAGAGCTGACGCACGCGGAAAAGATCATGCGGTTTATGAAGCGCTGGCTCGACGCGTACGGCC
>JBBTYM010000053.1:0-1077 GCA_038061765.1 Patescibacteria group bacterium | reverse complement strand
CGGAAATGACGCGTCAAATTATTGGGTGTGGGGATATGACACGGCAAATCCATACGGAAGCGGTCAGGCGAAATATTCCGCCGATTGGAGTGCGGGAAGTCCCGTATGGGCTAATGTAGCGGGTAGCGCGAATTCCGATCTCGCGTTCAAGGTATTTTTGGGCGGTGCCGCGACGGGAATCGACGGATTATTGGTGACGGGTGACGCGCATGCAAACACCATTACTAACAGCAGGGTGTGCGGCGACGCATACTATACCACCATCGATAGTTCATCGCTTACATTTTTAAATGCTCCCGATTCTCCGTGCCCGTTGGCATATACTCCAGGCACAGCGCATACGCCATCGACCGATCCGCCGACAGTTCCTATGGCTATTTCGCAAGCAAATATCGACGCATGGGAAACGGCCGCAGAGGCGGGCGATACTATCGCGGGGCCGTATGCTCCCGCGAACGGTTCAACGATCGGGCCGGCGAAAATAAACGGAGATCTGAATCTCCTGACGAATGGCGCGATATATTACATCGGCGGTCCGGTGTGGGTCGTGGGAGATATTAATCTGAATAACAATGTAAAGGTGGTGCTGATCCCGGGCTTCGGCTCAATGAGTACCGTTGTGGTTGCCGATGATCCGGCGAATCAAAGCACGAGAGGAATGATCACCGTGGACAACGGCGTGCGGATCTGCGGTTCTGCGGGATATAACGCGGGAACAAACACATGCAATCCTTCCAATGGAAGCTATATCATGTTCCTTTCTACCTACAACGGAAGCGATAAAGCTATCAAGCTGAAAAACAATAGCGACGGCGCGATATTTTATACATCCGCGGGCTCGATCGAAGTGGAAAACACCGCATCGGCAAAGCAAATCACCGGGTATAAAGTAGAGCTTGAAAATAACGCGGTGATCACGTACGAATCCGGTTTACAGGATGTGAAATTCTCTGCGGGTCCTTCAGCGGGGTGGAAGATCAGCAATTGGAAAGAGGTGCAATGATATAAATCTGGTGCGGTGCATGGTATAATTTCTTTATGTTCGGATCGTTATTGCAAAATTTACACGCGGGAGAG
>JBBTYM010000052.1:0-1113 GCA_038061765.1 Patescibacteria group bacterium | reverse complement strand
GGCTCGCCGGAGTAGCGGCCCTCGTTTTGGTGTTTTTCCTGCGCAAACTGAAACGCCTTTTCAATGAGACCAATCTCTTCGGCGCTTCTGTTCTTCAGTTTTTCAGTTATGTCGCGCGCTTCCATAATAACGAAAGGCAATGGCTATCTATTCTTCGGTCGCGGACGATTCTTCTTCTTCGGGTTCTGCGGGGGCGGGCTCTTCCTTTTTCTTGTTGAGAGGGTTCTCCCATGAGGCATAGGTGCAGGCGGGGTAGCGAGAACACCCCCAGAATGTCCTCTTTTTCTTTGTTCTTTTTTCAACAACATCTCCTTCATTGCAGAGCGGACAGCGCAGGCCGATAGTTTTTTTGATCGTTTTGGTGTTCTTGCATTCGGGGAATTTGGAGCACGCGAGGAATTTGCCGAACCGTCCCACTTTAATGATCATCGGCCCCCCGCATTTTTCACATATCTCGTCCGTTTTTTCATCCAACACCTCTTTTTTCACTTCTTCATATTTAAGTTCAAGGTTTTTGTGGAATGGTTCGTAAAATTCCCGTATAGTTTTTTGCCATACCGCCTTTCCTTCCGCAACACTGTCGAGGTCTTCTTCCATTTTCGCGGTGAACGCGATATCCACGATTTGCGGGAAATGCTCCACGAGCATTGCGTTCACTTTGACGCCCATTTCTGTGGGGGCAAGCCGGCGGTCCTTATTCTTTTCAACATATCCGCGCGCCTGAATGGTGCTGATGGTCGGGGCGTAGGTCGACGGCCGCCCGATACCATGTTCTTCGAGCGCTTTCACGAGCGATGCCTCCGAATAACGCGGCGGCGGCTGGGTGGCGTGCGCTTCCGCGTTCACCGTGGTCGCATCAAGGGCGTCGCGCTCCGCAAGATCAGGAAGGATGGTATCCTCGAATTTCATCGGGTACGCTTCAAGAAATCCGCCGAATTTTTTAGTGACGCCGTTTGCGCGAAACATATATGCTCGTGTGTCGGCGGTTTCCGTTGCCGCGATATCAATGGCAGTAGTGTCAAAGGTCGCTTGTTCCATTTGCGAAGCGATAAACCGCCGCCAGATGAGGTTGTAGAGTTTCCACTGCATCGCGGAAAGCTGTTCTTTCATGCT
>JBBTYM010000051.1:0-5110 GCA_038061765.1 Patescibacteria group bacterium | reverse complement strand
AACAAGAATGCCGTACTTCCATGCTTTGCGCGTGTAAAACGAGATCAGCTGTTTCATCATGCCGGGCTCAAGCGTGAACGCAAAATCCGGTTTTTTGCGCAAGTGGCCCAAAATGATACGCGATACCAAAAGGAATACGAACGGGAATGTCGGTATGACGTGCCGGACGCCGATGTTGAGGTTTGCCGCGATGCTTGAGGTCCAATAAAACGCGATGAATATCGCAAGCACTATTTCAATGAAATAGGTTCGCGTGAATGCCGTCAGCCGTTCGCGCCATGCGGTAAACATATTTGTGCGCACGCGCGTGCGGAGTGCGCCAAGAACGATAAGCAATGCCGCAAGAGAAAGCACATGCATCGCAAGCGGTTCCTTGAGAAGGTACACGACAGGGAAATAGTACCACCACGCATCACGCGCCACTTCACCGAGGAAATATGTTGTGTTGCCGCCGACCGCGCGTTGGCCCACCATGAGTACGCCAAGCGCGTATTGCGCGTACGGGCGCAGGATCGGCTTGTCTGACATCCAAATGAATGTTTCTGCGATCACGCGCGGGCGGAATGTTTTGAGATTACACACCGTATCTCTGTATTGGCTCACGGGTATTTTTACCGTATCAAGGTCTCGGCAGAGCGACAGCGTTGATGCCACGATCTCATCTCGCTCTGCTTGAGTCGCGGGTGCTACAGGATAGTTCCACACGTGGATCTGATACAGCGGCCAGATGATAGCGACATAGCCGATAATGAAAACGAGAATCGTGCGTTTCAGAAGCCGCCATAATGGCGAGAACATTTCTCTCCACGACCGTTCGCCATGATGCGCGAATGCCCACAGTATAATGAAGCCGATAAACAACGGCACCAGAAGCACGAGCGAGAATTTCAGTGCCTGCGCGACGCCAAACGCCAATCCCGCGGCGATAAGATTATGCCGGTTTTGCGCGTACAGGTAGCGGATGAAATAAGCGATTGCAAGGAAAAAACCAAAAGCCGCCGCAACGTCAGTCGTGACATATTTCCCGTGCGCGAGGAGAGCGGGGGAAAGCGCAAACAGCACGAGCGAAAGAAGTGCGACGCGCGCGCCGAACCATTCTTTTCCAAACCGAAACAGTAAAAAGCCAAAAAGCACGGTAAGCAACATCGGGCCGATACGCGCCCAAAAAAGTATCTGGTCGGGGTCGTTGCCGCTTTCATAGAGGAATAGCTCTCCCAGCTTCCATTGACCGTTTAGATCGGTTTGCCATGAGGCGGCGGTTTCTGGGAAATTGAGGTTTAGAAACGCAAGCGGGATGCCGGCGAGGTCTTTAAGAAGCGGCGGATGTTCGGGGTTGATGCGCATATCTTGATATGCGATATATGAATAGCCGGCGGGAATGTGCGCTATCTCGTCCATAACGGCCGCTTCCTGCGGGCCCGTCACGTACATCAGCATGAACATTACAAACAACAAAAGCAACGCTCCAGCGCGCGCGATTTTCCACGAAAATGCTTTATAAAGGGAAGCACCCTTTGCGATATGATTGATAAATTGCATATATGTATATAATGCATTCAGTATATCATATCGCCTAAGCGTTGCAGAAGAGCGCGTGGGGCCGTATAATGAAGCAATGGGAAATAACCCCGTGCTCCACTCCCAATTCACCGCCCAGCCGCAAAAGGCGGGCGACGATGCATCGCTGAAAATAAAGGCCGCGTATGAGCGGTTTTTTGATGACCTCGCGAAAGCAAAAAAGGAGCATCGCGAGAAGGTCAACGCCATTTTGCACACGATTGACGAGCGAAAGATCAAGGACTTGAAAGAAAAATTAAAGAGCATGTGATATGGAAATAGACGCATTAAATTTGCTCGCAAATAAAACAAAAGAGCTTATCAAGAACGAGAGCGCAAAAGCGCTCATCGATATTGATAATTATACCGGGATGGCGACGGGGCATTCCTACGCGGCGCATGACGATATCCAGCAGGCAATCGAAGTATCGAGAAGCGCGAAAGATGCGATCAGCGAGCTTAAGAGCGCGGTGATCATCGAAATAGATAACATCGTAAAAGACGCAACTGCGCAATAATAATAAATATATGCCGCAACAACCATTGTCCGAGGACGCGCAGAAGGAATTGCAGGAAAAGCTCCAGCATCTGGTGAATCTTGCATTTGAGCAGGGACTTCTCACGGCGATCGATCAGGCGCGGAAAGCAAACGACCCGTACCTGCTCGATGCGTTCCATGATGTACTCACTGATAAACTATATCAGGAACTTATTGCACAGCATAAATTAGAAGAATTGAAATGATCCTGGGCGCTTCGTTTTATTTTTTTATCATACTGACGATCATTGCCTTTGGGGCGGTTCTTTTCGTTGTGCCGTATCTGTTAAAGATACGCAGAAAACAGGAGGTCGATTATTCGCTGAACCTCGCGCTGCTTCTTATCTCGTTGCCGCTGCATAAAACGAAGCAGGCGAACGTGGAAGAGATCAGAAAGCTCATCGCGGTAATGGAGCAGTTTTACGCAAGCATTGTGCGCGTGGAAGAAGGGTGGCTCACAGGGATGTTTCGCGGCGCGTCGGCGCTGTCGTATGAAATAGTGTTGCCCGCGATCGGCGAAGAGATCCATTTTTACATCGGCGTGCCGCGTAAATACATCGAGACGGTCGAAAAGCAGATCACCGGTTTTTTGAACGAGGCAAAAGTAGAGCGCGTAGAGGATTACAACATATTTAACCCTGTGGGCGTCAGCGCGGGGTCCTCGCTTACGCTTTCGCATAGCTTTCACCTTCCCGTGAAGACGTATCAGCAGCTCGAGATCGACCCGCTTAATTTTATTACGAACGCGATGTCCAAGCTCGAGTTTCGCGGCGAAGGGTGCGCGATGCAGGTGCTCGTGAAACCCAATAAGACATGGCAGGAAGAAGCGCACAAAATAATATGGGAAATGAAAAGCGGCAAGACGTTTCGGCAGGCATACGCGCATGTAACGAAAGGCGCGGTGCAGGCGTTATTTGAATCGCTTCAAACAAAAGCGAAAGAAGAGATAAGCAAAGCACAGCAGGAAAAGGAAAAAGCACAGGAGCGGTTTCGTACCGTGGATGACGCGACCATCAAAGCGCTGGAACAGAAAGCGTCCAAGGTGGGGTTTGATGTGAATATCCGCGTGGTGGCATCGGCGCTCACGCAGACGCGCGCCGATGCGATCATCTCAAGCATCGAGAGCGCGTTTTCGCAGTTTGAAAATCCGAATCTTAACGGGTTTGTCGTTAAACGCGCCACCGGCAAACAACTCGCAAAACTCATCTATGATTTTTCATTCCGTAATTTCAACAACAGCCAGCGAATGATCCTCAACACCGAAGAGCTCACGAGCATCTTCCATTTCCCGACGCCGTATCTGGAAACAAAAAAAATAAAATCGCTCAAGAGCCGTGCGGCGCCTTTGCCGGTGAATATGCCCCAAGAGGGGCTGGTGATCGGCAAGAACATATATCGCGGCGAAGAAAAAGAAGCGCGGCTCTCCGTGGAAGACCGGCGACGGCATTTGTATATCATTGGGCAGACGGGTACCGGTAAATCCGTGTCACTTCAAAATCTGATTACGCAGGATATCGAAGCAGGCGAAGGCGTGTGCCTTATCGACCCGCACGGCGAAACGGTAGAGGCGGTGCTTGCGAAGGTCCCCAAACATCGCGCGGACGATGTCATTGTGTTTAACCCGGCGGATCTCGAGCGGCCCATCGGGCTTAATATGCTTGAGTACGACCCCGCGCGTCCGGAGCAAAAAACGTTCATCGTGAACGAGATGATTAATATCTTTGAAAAACTCTACGACCTAAAAGCGACTGGCGGTCCGATGTTCGAACAATACGCGCGCAACGCGCTCTTGTTGGTGATGAGTGATCCGGAAAGCGGCTCCACGCTTCTTGAGGTGCCACGCGTGTTTTCTGACCCTGCGTTCCGCAAGATGAAACTCGCAAAAGTGACCGATGTGGTGGTAAAGAATTTCTGGGAGAAGGAGGCAGAAAAAGCGGGCGGCGATGCGTCGCTTGCCAATATGACCCCCTACATCACCAGTAAGTTCAATACGTTCATTGCCAACGAATTCGTGCGTCCCATCATTGCCCAACAGCAAAGTTCCATCAATTTCCGCGAGGTGATGGACGGGCGCAAGATATTACTCGTGAACCTCGCCAAGGGTAAGATCGGCGAGATCAACAGCAATTTGCTTGGTATGATCGTCATCGGCAAGCTGCTTATGGCGGCGCTGTCGCGGGCGGATGTTGAGGAAAAGGAGCGCAAAGATTTTTATTTATACATCGACGAATTCCAAAACTTTGCGACCGACTCCATTTCTGTTATTCTTTCCGAAGCGAGAAAGTATCGGCTGGCGTTGACTATGGCACACCAGTTTATCGGCCAACTGAAGGAAAACATCAAACAAGCGGTGTTTGGGAATGTTGGCTCCATGATGGTGTTTCGCGTGGGCATGGAAGACGCGGAATTTCTCCAAAAGCAGTTCGCGCCAGAATTTGAAGCAAACGATATTGCCAACCTCGATAATCTCAATGCGTATGTGAAGGCGCTCGTGAACGGACAGGCAGTGAAGCCGTTTAATATCCTTATGCCATTCCCCAAGCAGGGGAATCCCGAAGTTGCGGCGATCTTACGAGAGCTTTCACGGCTCAAATATGGACGCGACCACAAGCAAGTTGAGCTTGAGATACAAGAACGGTTTCGTGTTGTCGCATCGCTCACCCCACCGCCTATTACTAAATAATTTACTCTTATGGATTCCACGGAAGTCGTGCCACAGAAGAAACCAATTGCATTCACCAGAACCGATGCTATCGCAAGCGTGGCGCTCGGGCTTATCATGGGCGTGCTCATCCCATTCATTTTAGGCAGGATAGGAAAAAGCGTCCCGATGCAGAATTATCTCATCATCGCGTTCCCTCTTGCTTCGCTTATCGGGCTCTACATCGCATCCCTTATGAGCAAAGTGGTGCCGGTACTCTACCAAGTAGGCAAGTTCGGCATCGTTGGGTTCACTAATTTCGTGGTAGATACGGGCGTGGGTCATGTCATTTTCGCCCTTTCCGGTTCAGCCCA
>JBBTYM010000050.1:0-1951 GCA_038061765.1 Patescibacteria group bacterium | reverse complement strand
GGCCGCAAGAACTAGAAGCCAGAGGGGAAATCGCGGTGGCCGACTTGGAAAAATCGCTCGACAACTGGATTAGCTACCTCTCTGATGCCAACGAGCCTTATCCGGTTTGGTTTCGATACTACGCTTTTCGAAGCGTGCTTGATTTGGGCGATTACGACAAAGACAAAGGCGAATTCACTCGGCGATCGGCTGGGAGTACCCGACTTTTTCCCGATATTGATCGAGGAGCGCTCGCGTATGTCGAGCAAATGATTGAAGCCTCGAAAGATTCAGCTATGCTTGAGCGCTTGCGAAAAGCTCAGGAAGCTATGGGAACCCCAACGGATCAACTTATTACCAAAGAGAAATCCAAAGAATTTTCTAAACTTTCTTTCAATAGACAATACGTCGAAGGGATTAAGCAGGCTGGTGAGATTACGCCAGAGATGAGAAAAGAAACGCAGGGAAAATGGGTACGGTACGAAAAAGGCACCGACCCGACCGCGCTTTGGGCCTCGCTCCAAAACAAAGGCACCGCCTGGTGCACCAAAGGTTTTGCGACCGCCGAGACCCAACTCCAAACTGGTGATTTCTATGTCTATTACACTCTCGATCGCCAAGGCAGGCCGACGATCCCTCGGGTTGCTATTCGGATGCAAGAAGACCGAATTGGCGAAGTGCGCGGCGTCGAGGACAACCAGCAAAATCTTGAAGGAAACATGGTCGAGATCGCGGAGGGTAAGATGAGCGAACTCCCCGGCGCGGAGCCGTATCGAAAGAAATCCTCCGACATGAAACAATTAACCGCGATTGAGAAAAAATCAAAGAATAGAGAAGAATTAAGTAAAGACGACCTAATTTTTATTTACGAACTTGATAGCAAGATCGAAGGATTTGGCTACCAACAAATAGATCCGCGAATTGCCGAGTTACAAGCCACTAGAAATCCCGAAGAAGATATGCCGATCGTGTTCGAATGTGACACAAATCAAATCGCTCGAAAAGCCAGTGAGATAAACGAAAACACCAAGGCGTATGTGGGCAAACTCGAACCCGGTATTTTTCAAAAACTGCCGGAAAATTTGGAACACATCTACACCTCGTTTCCGGAAAAGAAAATCCGATGCGAAAATGTCGAGATTGGTGGCAAGACGGCGGAGCAGCTGATAAATGAACTGGAGACGGCTCGCATTGATATATCTAACTACGCAAAGAGCATGCTCAAGAGTCGGGAATTCGTGCCGGGCAAAAATCCGGAGGAAGCGACGCTTGTTCTCCTGACCGTAGCTGATCTCGGTTTTACCCGAACCGCGACAACCGACCAAATTTATGAGCGAGCGCGAATTCTTGGTCTGGAACTTTGCCCGGCCGAAGTGGGTCCGCATTATCGGCTGAAATATAAAAATCAGCCGGTGGGTGAATGGTTTTATGTGGGGATGAAGCAGATTAGCGACGCAGGTGGCGGCTCGGACGTCTTCGGGCTCGGACGCAGCGGGGACGGCCCGTGGTTGCGCGGCGTCGGCTTCGCGGAGCCCGCAGACGAGTGGGGTCTCGAGGTCGAGTTCGTTTTCCGCAAGTCCGGCTCGGTTGAGCGGAGCGATAAACGAGCCGGCAATTGATTCCTTGACCTTTTGACCTTGAGCCCTTGGATTTCTAAACGGCTCTCCGATACAATATCGGAGAGCCGTTGTTTTATGGTAAAATCAAAAACGGATAGGTGAATACGCTGGCGGCCACGGCTTCTGGCTACCGACTCTAGTTGCTCCGCGCGCGTACGACAAACCTCGGTCTTCTTGGCTCTAACAAATTAAGAGCCGAGCGTGAATTGGGGTAGCGTGGAGAAAACTAAAAAATAAAAATACTTGGTGCGAGCGTCTAGGGTATAAACTTGAGCATTGTTGGCTCAAGCGAGATATCGAATAAGATTCAGGAAAGGAGATTTTAATAATCACACTTTCCGGTGACACGGGTG